>NZ_CP073588.1:0-302727 GCF_021560015.1 Shewanella vesiculosa
TTATTTAAATGAGAAAGATGTTGGTTTCAAGCAGGTTAAACAAGATCTGGGTCATGTGGTGATAGTCGGTGGTCAGGGCAAACTTGGACAGCTATTTAGCCAGATGTTAGTTCTTTCTGGTTATGAAGTTAAAAGTATCGATAAAAATGATTGGCAAGAGGCCGCAGCTATTTTCTCTGGGGCTGGACTGGTGATTGTTACCGTGCCTATAAATGTGACTTGCGAGGTTATTCGCGAAAAATTAACTCAGTTACCTGACAATTGTATTTTAGCTGATCTTACTTCAATTAAAGAAGAGCCCGTAGCGGCAATGTTAGCAGCCCATAGTGGTCCTGTGGTCGGTCTACATCCGATGTTTGGCCCTGATGTTGGCAGTCTTGCCAAACAAGTGGTGGTAGTGTGCCATGGTCGTCATCAAGAGGCCTACCAATGGTTGCTACAGCAGATTGAGATTTGGGGAGCTCGTATTGTCGAAGCTGAAGCCGAACGTCATGATAAAGCCATGCAACTAGTGCAAGCTATGCGTCACTTTTCAACCTTTGTATATGGTGTCAACCTGTGTAAAGAAGAAGCTGATATTGGAAATCTACTGCAATTTAGCTCACCTATTTATCGCTTAGAGTTGGCCATGGTTGGACGTTTATTTGCTCAAGATCCTGAGCTTTATGCCGATATCATATTTGCACAAGCTGGTAGTCAACATGCGATAAGTGATTATCTTGATAATTATCGTGATGCATTAACCATGTTGCAAACTGGAAATAGACAAGCCTTTGTTGAGCAATTTCAGCGAGTGGCAAAATGGTTTGGTGATTTTGCTCCTCAGTTCCAACACGAAAGTCGCGCCATGTTGCAATCTGTTAACGATATGAAAAGCAGTTAACTTGTATTTGGGGTACTAAACCGTTTTCAAATTTGTTTTACCCCATCATTATTGTTGTATTGAACAGTAGAAAACAAACAGATGCAGTGGTGTAGGGCTCGGTAAAATCACTTACTTTTATTTCCTTACTGTCTTTTTGTATTCCGAGTCGAAGTGAATTGCTGTTAAATGAAGCATTATTAATTAATCTAAATATTGCGAAATAGTGACACAAAGCTTATGTTTAACTAGCACTGTAGTGTAATAAAACCATGTTAGCTCAGTAAACGTAGTTGCATTTGGAGGATAACCCTATGTCGATGATGCCATCGAATACACTGCCTATTCAACAGGTTGAAGATAATTCCTTAGGGCATTTTCTTTATGGTTTAATGAGTGCCTTTCCATTGTTTTTTGTTCCCGTATTATTGAGCCTTTGGTTTAATTTGATCCAGAAAAATATTAATCCAGATTCTGTGCTAGGTAGTCATTTACGCTGGCAACGCATGAGTATTATCGGCCTGTGTCCATTTTTTATTGCCGGTTATTGGTTAAGTCCATTATGGTTAAGTTTACCAATGTACATCCTTGGTGTTAGTTGGTTTAGTTATCGTATTTTCAAAGGCTGGATCAGTCTTAATGATGGTCTTGCAGTTTAAGTAAAAGAAGCGACTAGTGAAGCAAAATGCCGAGATAATATCTCGGCATTTTTATTGTCTTGAGTGAAGGTCGGCTCACGATAAAATAGTTTGATAACCTTTAACTCATGGTAGATGTTTTATTTTATCTGGTATAAGTCGTGGAGCAACTCAGCATATGACAACTGCGTTTGATGGATAATAATGATGCCATCGGCTTTTAGCTGTTTTACGGCAATCGCATTAGTGCTCAGCAGTGCAGCATTACAGCTAAAACAAGTATTAACAATAACGGGTAAATGACTGCGTAGTTTAACTTCAACTAGCCCCGCTAAATCGAGGCTTAATTGCTCAGGATGAGTAAAACTTCGCACACCTGACTCACATAGGCCTAATTGTTGATTACCGTGGCTAAGGACCGTATCGGCGGCTTGTAGCCAATCGTCAACACTAGCCATGGTATTTCGCTCTAATATCACCGGCAAATTGACTGAACCAATTAAGGTTAACATGTCGGTGTTATACATTTGTTTACCGCTCAAAATCAACATGTCTGCTAATTGGCTTGCGATACTAAACTCTTGTTCATGATCTACTTGCATTATGCATACTAAGCCGGCTTGCTCAATCACTTGTGCATGCTGTTTTAGCTCTTGTTCATTCAGTTGTTGCTTTAAATCGTTGAGCAAAATAGCTTGAAAACCTGATTCTTTGATAATCTTAGCTTGGGTGGCTAGTTCGGTATTATCTATCGGCAAATTAATTTGCTGTAATGCGCTAAACTGTCCGGCACCTATTTGTAAATGTTGGCAAAATAACTGAGTGTCTTGTGATTTATAGTCGCGTGAATGCTTTGCTTGGCTATTGGGTAAAGACTTGATTGGTTGTTGTTTTGAACTGCCTGGTTCAATCAATAGCTGGGCTTGCGATAGCTGGGTTGGTTTAACCGTTTCACAGGGGTAGCAGCCTAATACTTTAATAAAACGGGTAAGGCGTTCTAGCTCTTTAATCGCTTGTTGAACTTCTGCTGTGGCTAAGTTGCCATCTATGTCGAGATAAAACATCTCTTCCCATGGCGTTCCTGGAATAGGGCGAGATTCTAATTTGCTCATATTCAAGTTATGCGCTTTAAGAACCAGTAATGCCTCTACCAACGCACCAGGCTTTTGTCCTGTAGCCATGATTAAGGTAGTTTTAGCGGGTAATTGAGACGGTACTGCAGAGGCTTTGCGGGCGACAACGATAAACCTACTTTGGTTAATCTTTTGGTTTGCTAAACCTTGTTCCATTGCAATCAGTTGATATAAGGCTCCGCCTTCTGCACTGCCTATTGCTGCGACAGTGTTACTCTTTGCTTCGATAACTTTTGTCATTGCCTCAGCACTACTGGAGCAATATTCAAGTTTAATATTAGGATGCTGGCTTAAATAACGACTACATTGGCTAATTGGCTGCGGATGCGCATAGATAGTTTCTATATCAGCTAGCTTACTGTCAGGTTTCGTGAGTAAACAGTGACTGACTTCAATGGTTGTTTCGCCGACAATCGATAGCGTTGTATGTTGCAGCACGTCATACACTTCATTGATAGATCCGGAAGAGGTATTTTCAATCGGCAGAAAGCCGTAATCAGCATGACCAGATTCGACGGCATTAACGATGTCATCAAAACTTTTACAGCCAAAATCGAGCATTTCTACTTGGCGACGAGAGCAGTAACGGCTAGCTGCTAAGTATGAATAAGAGCCTCTCGCTCCTAAATAAGCCACAGTATATTGTTGTTTTTGAGTGTCTGGATTTGCTCTGCCGTGAAGATAGGTTTGTTGAAATAACACTGAGTCTTCAATAATACTTTGATAAAGGGAGATGACAAAGTGAGCATCAAGACCTTGTTCTCGACCTTGTAGCACGAGTCTTTCGAGCAGTTCTTTTTCTCTTTGGGTGTCTCGTATTGGCCTAACATCAATTTCTTTACTGCGAGCTACATTTAAGCTTAATTGGCGGCGTTTAGATAATAACTCTAATAGCGCTTTATCAAGAGCAGTGATCTGTTCGCGAGTTTGGCTTAACGCGGGTGGTTTTTGCATATAGACCTCAATATAACGCTACATACTGGTGTATTTATTCATACAGCAGTGCTTATAAGACAAAAAAGCCTCCCATTTGGGAGGCTTTAGAATTTTCATTTTCGTTTTTACACAGAAAATCCGCCTCCAAGGGTGGGCTGAATAAAAAAGAAAATAAAAAGGCTGAATATATTTTTGTTCATGGGTTAAAACTAAAGCCCTAGCAGACTGCTGTCAATGTAATTTTATTCATTAATACAGACTTGCGTTAATTACAGACAAAAGAAAGCGCACCCGAGGGTGCGCTGGTGAGAGATAAATAACATCAAGCTGCGTTTTCCTCCTTATAGACATACTCAAATTCGCTTTCTGTGTCATTTGGTAATGATACATGGCGTTGAGCCTGGGGTTTATGGGTCAGGCGATTTAGCTGTTTTTCCAGCTTTTGTCCCATTGCAGTTATCGCTGCGTATAGGTTTTCACTTTTTGCCTGGGCGAATAAATCTCCACTAGGTAATCCAACTGATGCCTCTATTTTAAACAACTGCTTTTCTTGATTGATAATAATGTGCGGATTAATTAATTGAATATCATGTCGACTTAATTTTTCTAATCGTCCTTCGATACGTTCACGGATAAGGGCAGTGACTTCAAGTTGTTTGCTAGTGATTTTCAGCATATTTAGAACCTTCTTGTTGTTTGCTTAACTCCAGATTACCAAGATTAACCATAAGTATTGTGATCTTGATCACGTTTTAGATGGCAAAAAACATCGAACACAGCTTATTTGATCTCTTAGACATTTTTCAATAAAAAGCATTAAAATCTACTTGTGGTACGGTATAAATTGCGCCATATTTGAATAGATAAGTTGATGATATATTATTTATTTTGCTGGTATTTTAAACAAAACAGCCAAACATCTGCCCTCAATCTCCGTAATTCGCTCAAAATGCTTATTTTGCTGAGCAAATATTTCCCACATTAAACACAATACTCTTAATGATGTGATTTAATTCATTTTTGATTGGCTTATAATCGACTTATAAGCAAATTTATAAGGGCTGTTATTAGTGAGTATAGAACAACAAAAAATAAAGGTATGGGATTTTCCAACCCGTTTTTTCCATTGGGCCATGGTGTGTTTAGTTGGTGGATTATGGTGGACTGAAATAGGTGAAATGCAGTGGCATCAGATATTAGCGTACCTGTTGATGACACTGATTACATTTAGATTAATTTGGGGTTTTATAGGAAGCGATACCGCTAAGTTTACACATTTTTTTGTTGCACCTAAAAAAAGTTATTGCTTACGCAAAAGCACAACCCAAACCCAAGTCGATCGGCCATAATCCATTAGGTGGGTATATGGTCATTTTATTGTTAAGCATCATTATGCTGCAATTAATTAGCGGGTTATTTGCTACCGATGATATTTTTACCGAAGGTCCATTGATGCATCTTGTATCGTCAGATACAGCAGGATGGTTAACTTGGTTACATAAAACCAATTTCAATATTATTTTAGCTATGGCCGCGATCCACATCATTGCGGTAGTTGTCCATGTCGCTAAAGGTGACAATATACTTAAAGCAATGTTTAGTGGTTATAAACTGGCTAGCAAGCAGATAACCCCACCTCGCTTACGTTCGCCTTGGATAGCGTTAATTATCGTATTAGCCATATTTGTCTGTGTATGGTGGTGGTTGCTTGAACCTGTAGTCAGTTATTTATAAATTTATATTAGGGTTTGTTGATTTTTAATTTTTTGCTGTGAATTGTTGGTATGTAGTTGAAGTTGTCAGTGATTAAGCTGGGAGCTTTGTTGTGTCGTTATTTGACATGAAAAGCCAATACCCTAGTAGATATGACCAATAAATATTGCCCTAAGGTGTAGGTTAAAAGCGTGTTATTCTGTGTTGAGTGAAATGCTGCTTAGATTGCTAGGTAGTGTTCCACTCGCTTGATTATCTCACGTTTATCTCGAACGAAATCTAACCAAAAACTCATCGAACACTCATTAATCAGCAATAAAAAAGCCCATATGCATGGGCTTTACTCTTTTGGGTTACAGGTCTGAACGACTTATTGCTTGCTTAAATTAATCGATTTAAATCTTGTTCAGCTCCAAGTAACTTTAGTCTTTTTTGTAAACGTCGTGACAACCTTTACAACTTTTACCAGTGTTAGCAAAAGCTTGTTTAATACTGTTCTCATTACTTGTTTTAGCTGCAATAGCTAACGCTGCGGCATTATCTTGGAATGCAGTCATTTTGCTATCAAAGTCAGCCTTATCTTGCCAAATTTTTGCAAGAGCTTCAGTATCGCCTTTATCAGAACCGTCAATAAAACCTTCATGTGGTAGTTTTGATAGTGCGGCAACATTATCTGCACGAGAACTAAACACCGCTGCATCAAAAGGTTTTTTACCTTTTAGCATCGCGCCCATATCACCAAAGTTATAAGCAATTAAGCCGAAAGCAGCTTGACGGTATTCAATGGCATCAGCTGTTTCTTTGAAATTATTCGCAAATACAGCAGGAATCATCATTGCGGTAACCGCAACTGTTAGTAATATCTTTTTCATCGTTATCCTTCACTTTTTGTTGATGGTACCGGTTCCATAAGCACTAATACTCATTAGTCATGCTTAATATTAAGCTAGCGTGTTCTAACGTTTGCCACTTAGCCAAATATTTAGCTCTAAGTTTCAGTGTATTAGTCTTTATTCTACACAATTTCATTATCATTTTGCGATATGTTTTATTACATGTTTATCAACGGCTGTTTTGCTAATTTGCGTAGTTCCTTGATACACTTGTAATGTCTAGGCATTACTATAAAGAGAAATACAATGCGTGCCAATTGGAATTTAGTGGTAGAAAAAATTTTAACTCATGCTAACGAAGATGATTTATCTGTGTTGTTTCAATTATTATTAACGGAAGAAGAGCGCAGTGCTGTTTCTGGGCGTTTACAGGTATTTCAAACCTTATTGGCGGGGAAATTAAGTCAAAGACAAATCGCAGCAGAGCATCAGGTCAGTATTGCAACCATTACGCGTTGTTCAAATTATTTGAAAAATATGTCAGTAAAACAAAGAGATTCAGTCAAGAAATTAATTTTAGACTAGTTTATTTTGATAGAAATATTCTTTATTAATCATATTATCAGATCTTTTTTGTTATCGATAACAGATAGCATTGCTGTTCAATGGTTATTCATATCATTAATTTTAGAATTACCAAATTGACCAGCACAAATAAATAGTCTCATTAATTTACTGTGCCTGATTGGGGGGAGGAGTACAGTTCATTGGTATTCGAATTGCTTTCATTATCTTGAATGTGCTTAGCTCAGATTGTAACGAGATAACTAATTTCTCGCCCCAATTGAGCTGTTCTATTTTATCCAGTATTTACCAATACAGCTTATTGACTGATGCTTCTCGGGAGTCTGTGGTGACGATAGCTTGAGCGTCTCAAGATTAGATAAACACCATAAGTGATTAAACACAACGCAAACAGTGTGCTGGAGTCTCTAGGGTAAAAGCGATAAAGGCTCACAGCGGTTAACACATAGATAAATGGCATCAATCCATAGAGTGTTTCAGGGATTAAGCCTGATTTTCTCTTACGTTTAGCATCAGTGCGACGGTTTTTGGACCTCAGGTTATAGATATGTGCACCATACAAATACACAACAACAGAGGCAATCAGGGCATAGTTGGGTTCAAGCAAAAAAATACTGACACAGCCTATAACCATGTAAGAGAAAGGTAATAATTCGTATAGCGGTTTAATTAACATAAGCACTCCGTCGCTACGTATTAATTATTATATTTGTTGTCAACTAGTTAGGATCGCACTCCAAATAATCCATAAAGGGAGTCGCAATAAATCTAACTAATTGATGCGAGTAAATTAATGCTACTAATCTAGTTAGTGTAACCTAAATAAAAAGGCACTGACTAGTTAATAGACAATGCCTTGAGGTTTTTCAATCTTTCTACTGACAAATAGACTTTAAACATAACACCAGATAAGGTCTATTGATCAAATAATTTATGCGTGACGAATTAACGACAGCCGCAACCGCCATTACCATCACAGCCAGGTTTTTCTGAACCACATGATTCATGATCGTGGTCATGTCCGTGCTCATGGCTGCCACAACCGCCTTCAGCATGGATATGACCATGAGAAAGTTCTTCAGCTGTCGCTTCTCTTACTGCAATGACTTCAACACTAAAATGCAGTGACTGACCTGCTAATGGATGATTTCCATCAACAACAATAACATCGTCTTTGACTTCAATCACTTGAACTGGGCGTTGGCCCATTTCAGTTTCAGCGATAAAACGCATACCCGGAACAATGTCTTCGACATCACCAAATGCACTGACAGGAACTTCTTGCTTTAAGCCAGGATGATATTCGCCATAAGCCTGTTCAGCAGGGATTTTCGCCTCGATAGTTTCACCGACAGTTTTACCTTCTAAAACTGATTCAAGTCCAGGAATTAAATTTTCAGTTCCATGTAAGTAAACCATAGGCTCACTTTCAAATGAACTTTCAACTAATAAACCTTGCTCATCAGATAAGCGGTAATGAATAGTGACCGCCGCATGTTTTGTAATTTTCATATCGCCTCCAATTGTGATGTGTGCATGATAGCGTATTTTGCTATCAAGCTGCGATGGCTAACATCAGTTTTTGCTTATTCAATCACAGCTTTTTGTATTTTGTCTTATGCTGCAGGTTTAATTACCTGAATCCTGAAAATAAATCAGTATGTTTGTCATAGCGTTGCAAAGGCTTCTCGTTTACTTTTCTGGTATCTCTATCGACAGTCGACTATCAGGAATTTAATCATTTTGTTAATTATATAGTACTGTATTTATTATATTTTATTGTTTTTGTCTTTTCTGTTGACGTTTACGTTAAGGTGGAAAGTCGCTATTGATTATCGTTACCAGTGGTGACTTGTAACGTTATGAAACCTCTTTACTCAGAAAATCAACTTAGCCTAAAAAATAACTTGTAAATAAACTGTAAGCAGGGGTTGACAACCTTAGGTAAAAAAAGTGATTCTGTTAGCCAAGGAAAATCAGATTGTTGAATCAGATTCAATAATTATCAGCAGTTAACATTTATTATAAAAAGAGAATCATCAAATGTTTACTCTCATGCTCGTTGTAATTACTACCATTACAACCACCACTATTACCATAGTGGGGGCGGGCTGATTACACCCTAAAAGATTTGTACAACAAGCCCGCTTCTAACATCTGAAGCGGGCTTTTTTGTTTTAATTCTAATCATTTGGTTTTAATTTAATGTTGTCACTCTATTAGTGACATGGAGATTGACATGAAAGTAATGAAATTTGGTGGAACATCACTAGCGAATTGGCCTCGTTTTTCTATGGCGGCAGACATTATTGCTGATACTGCATTAACGGAATCTGTTGCGACTGTACTTTCTGCTCCTGCCACTGTGACCAATGCGCTTTTAGAAATGGTCGATATTGCCGTTAATCAGCAAGATTACCAGTCAGTATTAGACCATATTAGTTCAGTCTATAGTGGACTCTTTTCAGATGCCGCAGCATCACTGATCACGTCTTCTCAGCATCAGTTGCTGGTTGAAAAACTAGCCGTACAAATGCAAATTTGGCAAGACAAACTGTATGGGATTAAATTACTAGGTGAATGCCCTGACAGTGTCCGCGCTGAAATCGTAGTCACAGGTGAACGATTGTCGGCGGCATTAATGGAGCAAGTGATGTTGGCAAAAGGCATCACTTCAGCACAACTTGATCCTGTTGCACTATTTTTAGCTCACGGACAGCCGTTGGAGTCTGTGGTTGATATCGCAGTCAGTAAGCTACGCTTTGCTTTACTTAAGCTTGAACAATGTCGCGTATGGGTTATGCCTGGTTTTACTGCTGCAGATGCTCATGGCAAAGTGGTGACATTGGGTCGTAATGGTTCTGATTATTCCGCTGCTGTGCTGGCGGCCTGTTTAGATGCCTCTAGTTGTGAGATTTGGACTGACGTTGATGGGGTTTATAATACTGACCCACGAGTAGTTGCTGATGCAAAATTATTATCACAATTAAGCTATCAAGAGGCGATGGAATTATCTTATTTTGGTGCCAAAGTGTTGCACCCTAAAACTATTGCACCGATTGCTCAGTATCATATCCCTTGTTATATCAAAAACAGTTTTAATCCATCTGCCCCTGGCACGTTAGTGTCTAATGACGATGATAAAACTGGTTTACAAGTTAAAGCGATTTCAAACCTTGATAACCAAACCATGTTTAACGTTTCTGGTCCTGGTATGAAAGGCATGGTTGGCATGGCAAGCCGAACATTAGCGGTTATTTCTCGCAGTGGTATTTCAGTATCTCTAATTACTCAAAGCTCATCTGAGTACAGTATCAGTTTCTGTGTAGCCACTTCAGATGCCAATAAAGCGAAATGGGCATTAGAGCAAGAGTTTGAACTAGAAATTAAGAGTGAGTTACTTGAACCAATAGAGTTACGTCATGACCTGTCGATTGTGTCTCTGATCGGCGATGGTATGAAAACCCACAAGGGAGTCGCGGCTAAGTTTTTTACCGCGTTAGCTAAAGCCAGCGTCAATATTGTTGCTATTGCGCAAGGTTCATCAGAGCGTTCTATTTCAACGGTTATCCAACAGAAGAAAACTAAACATGCCATTGGCGCATGTCATCAAGCCTTTTTTTGATGTACAGCAGTATCTCGATGTATTTTTAGTTGGCAGCGGTAATGTGGGGGCGGGTTTATTAGAACAAATTAAGCAACAAGGCTCGATGCTAAAAGATCAGCACATTAGCATTCGTGTTTGTGGCATTGCTAACTCTCGTCAGATGATATTAAACAGTGAAGGTTTTGAGCTTACTGAATGGCAATCATTATTGGCCGAAAAAGGTCAACCATATGATTTAGCTAAGTTGCTGCAGTGGGGTCAAGAACAACAATTGCTTAACCCTGTGTTGGTTGATTGCACTTCGAGCGAGTTAGTGTCAGATCGTTATCTTGATGTCATGAATGCCGGCTTCCATGTTGTGACACCCAATAAAAAGTCTAATACTCGTGATTATGCTTACTATCAAGAACTGCGTAAAACCGCGTTAACTCAGCGCCGTCAATTTTTATATGAAACCACGGTTGGTGCTGGTTTGCCTGTCATCGATAACCTGAAAAAGCTTATGTACGCGGGAGATAAACTACATAAGTTTAACGGTATATTATCTGGGTCGTTATCGTATATCTTTGGCATGTTAGATGAAGGTATGAGCTTATCGCAAGCAACAGCCATTGCTCGTGATAAGTGTTTTACTGAACCCGATCCTCGCGATGATCTCAGCGGTATGGACGTTGCGCGTAAGGTATTAATTTTAGCCCGTGAAGTCGGTCTACCTAGAGCTTGAGGACATTCATGTCGAGTCGGTATTGCCTGTAGGTTTTGATGACTCTGGTGATGTAAATCAATTTATGGCTAATCTGCCTTCATTAGATGCAAAAATATCAGCCCCGAGTCGCAGCAGCAAAAGCCGAAGGTAAAGTACTGCGTTATGTTGGCCAAATCGATGAAGGCCAATGCCATGTCAGAATTATTGAAGTGGATGCAACTAATCCGCTTTATAGTGTTAAAGGTGGCGAGAATGCCCTAGCATTTTATAGCCGTTATTATCAGCCGATCCCGTTCGTGTTAAGAGGTTATGGTGCAGGAACTGAAGTGACAGCAGCTGGCGCCTTTGCAGACGTGCTAAGAACCCTAAATTGGACTCGTGAGGTTGGGTTATGAAGCAAACGTTAAAGGTAAGCCAAGACACGCTTACGGTTTATGCGCCAGCATCAATGGGCAACGTGGGGGTGGGATTTGATTTGCTTGGTGCTGCCTTAGCGCCAATCGATGGATCGTTACTGGGTGATAGGGTAATAATTAGTAGTGCGGTTAGCGGCATCAGTTATAGTCAGGTAGGTGAATGGGCGCATAAGTTACCTGCTGACGGCAAAGACAATATCGTTTATCAATGTGCTGAGTTCTTTTTAGATAAATTACAGAGAGATGATGGAGTAACTATCTGCCTAGAAAAAAACCTTCCTGTAGGCAGTGGCTTAGGCTCAAGTGCAAGCTCTGTTGTTGCCGCATTATATGCTCTAAATGAACATTTTGGACTGCCGTTTGACCAGCAAGCTTTGTTAGCTTTGATGGGCGAATTTGAAGGTAAAATATCGGGTAGTGTGCATTACGACAATGTTGCACCTTGCTATTTAGGAGGCATGCAATTGATGCTTAACTCTGATAAGCAAGCATGTGCAACCATCCCGAGCTTTGACAATTGGTATTGGGTGGTCGCGTATCCTGGTATCTCGTTATCGACTGCCAAAATGCGCGCATTACTACCTCAACAATATGATAAATCGGTTGCGATTGATTTTGGTCGATACTTGAGTGCTTTTGTTCACGCAAGTTATCGGCAAGATGCAGCATTAGCGATTGAAATGCTAAAAGATGTTTTAGCTGAGCCTTATCGTGCCGCGGCGATTCCAGGTTATACGGATGCTCGGGCTGCATTAACTGACTTAGGCATGCTCACAACAGGTATCTCTGGCAGTGGTCCAACACTGTTTAGTGTGACTGACGATTTAGCCACGGCAGAAAAAGCCAAAGTTTGGTTAATGGAGCATTATATCTCTGAGCCAGGTGGCTTTGCTCATATTTGTAAATTAGATCAACTCGGCACGCGCTGCGTGTAACGTTTAATTTTTCGCATTATTTATATTGAAATTTAAAAGGCAGTCGCAATGGAATTATATAACTTAAAACACCCATCGCAGGTAGTAAACTTCAGCCAAGCCGTCCAGCTTGGCTTAGGTAAAGACAGAGGATTATTTTTCCCAACATCGATTCCGGTGTTAGCCGATATGGATGCATTATTGGCGTTACCTTTTGCTGAGCGCAGTAAAAAAGTGTTGGGTGCATGGTTAGCCGATGAGTTGGGGCAGGACAGTGTAGATACACTGGTTGATAACGCATTTACCTTTGATGTGCCACTCGTTAAGGTTGACGATAAGCGTGCTTGTTTAGAGCTTTTTCATGGTCCAACCTTAGCATTCAAAGATTTTGGTGCTCGATTTATGGCGCAATGCATCGGCTTACTTGCTGGAAACAAAAAGCTGACTATTTTAACGGCGACATCCGGTGATACTGGTGCCGCAGTAGCGGATGCATTTTACGGTTTAGATAACGTCAACGTGATGGTGTTGTATCCCAAAGGTAAAATCAGTGAACTGCAAGAAAAAATGTTTACTACTTTAGGCCAAAATATCCATACGGTGGCGGTAACCTCTGACTTTGATGCGTGTCAGCATCTTGTAAAACAAGCATTTGATGACAGTAATATTCGCGAAGACTTAGCCTTAAATTCGGCGAACTCAATTAATATTAGCCGTTTGTTAGCCCAGATCTGTTATTACTTCGAAGCGGTAGCGCAAGCCAAGCAAGCTGGACAAGATGATATTGTATTGTCCGTACCCAGTGGTAACTTTGGTAATTTAACCGCAGGTTTATTTGCTAAAGCCATGGGCCTCCCCATTAAACGCTTTATTGCCGCCACTAACAGTAATGACACTGTACCGCGTTACCTTGTCGACGGAGAATGGCAGCCGCATAAAACAGTGGCAACCATGTCAAATGCTATGGATGTGTCTGAACCGAGTAACTGGCCTCGTGTTGAGGCTATTTGCGCGCAGATGGGGTGGCCGCTATCATTGGTTACTGGTGTTGCACTTTCAGAGTTTGATACTCGTGCCGCATTGCTTCAGTTATATCAGGCTGGCTATCAATCTGAGCCACATGCCGCTATCGCAGCCCATGCATTAACTCTAGGTCTGGAGGGTAACGAAACCGGTATATTTCTTGGTACTGCCCATCCTGCTAAGTTTAAGGATGTGGTTGACCGTGAGTTATCGATTAATTTGTCCTTGCCTCCTGAATTGGCTGCAGTTGCACAAAAAGATATCTTGTCAGCGCAGTTACCAGCAGACTTTGAACAGCTTAAGTCACATATGTTTGCAGTATTAAAATAGTTTTTTGCAATATCTAGCACCTTATATCGATTAGATCGCTACAAGGTGTTTTTTTATATTTCAATAATATGATCTTAATCATACCCCAAAAGCTTTATACCAGTGTAGATTAGTAAATAGTGCATTTTTGACTATTATTTAAACATTATCGTTTGGTAAATAGATTACGGGAGAAGACTATGTTGCAACGTTTAATGCACGACCATAAGCATATTGCTATTTTGTTGAATATTCTTTCCAATAAATTGACTCGATTGGCAGATGGCCAAGGAGTCAATTTTAATCTGGTTAGAGATATTGTTGAGTACATGCAGAGTTATGCAGAACACAGCCATCATCCTTTGGAAGACATTATTTTCGATTACTATAGTAATAAAACCGGCCAGGCAAATAGTGGCCAGTTGTATAATGAACATCATCGTTTAGCAGAAGCATCTAGCGCGTTAGTTTATAGCCTGAACATGATCTTATCTGATGTGGTGATTTCACGAGATCAACTTGTTAAAGATCTGCAAGAATATATCGAACTTCAAGAGAAGCATATGCAGTACGAAGAGCGGGATGTGTTTCCGAATTTTGTTAACGTGTTTGATGAAAAGGATTGGCAAAAAGTCACCGTATTATGTGAAAAACGCTTAATTGAAGACCCATTATTCAATGACAGCAATAAAACGGTTTTTGAAGATTTACGTGCCTATATTGAGCATGCAGACAATAAATAAAATGTTTTACTTTGATGAAGAGATATTGAAAGTTATCAATGCCTAATCTGACACGATTTTGTTAAACAAAAAGAGCGCATTAAGCGCTCTTTTAATTGATTTTATCGTTAGGCTTTAATGGTGATATAACCCAATTAAAGCACTAGTGTGTTAACATCAAAATCGAATGAATCATCAATATCTTGCAGTTCCCTAAGCAAACGCTGTTTATCCTTAATGGCTTCAATCTCACGCCATTTGCGTTTTTTAGGCGAACTTTTTGAGCGGCTTGGTCTTTCAACAACTTCGTCTAGCGCACCACCATAGTCTAATCGATCCATGGTAACCTCCCTTTTATTATGATGTCTCTGCAGATAAATATCATATAACAGCTATAGGATGCAACACTTGTGTTTCATTAGTGTTACATGTCAGCTGTTTTTTTATGCTTCATATTGATGTTTTTAGCTAGTGATTAACGATGTTAATAAATGATCAATAAATACATATCCTGAACATAAAAAAAACACCCTCAAGACTATTGAGGGTGTTTTGATACAAAGGCTTTGTGGGCGAGCATTAATTTGCCTCAGGCGTTAAAGCTTCCCCTGACGATAAAGATTGATCAACGCATTACTTGATGAGTCTAATTGTGTTGCCTCTTCTTTAGCACCAATACGCTCCAATACATCATTACCTAGCTGCTTGCCGAGCTCCACTCCCCATTGATCAAATGAGTTGATTTGCCATATTGCACCTTGAACAAATGTTTTATGTTCATATAGCGCAATCAACGCGCCTAAGGTCGTTGGCGTCAGTTTATTCATTAATAAAGTATTACTGGGTTTGTTACCTGACATGACCTTATGTTTAGCAATAAGCGGTATTTGAGCCGCGTCTAATGAACTATTACTCAGTTCTGCTAGTGCTTCATCATAAGTTCGGCCTTGCATTAACGCTTGAGTTTGTCCAAAGCAGTTTGATGCAAGTTGGTCATGATGCTCACCTAACGGATTATGGCTCTGAAGTGGCATGATAAAGTCCGCAGGGATCAGTGATGTTCCTTGATGCAGTAACTGGTGGTAAGCATGTTGTCCATTAGTACCTTCACCCCCCCCCAAATAACAGGACCCGTGCTGTAATCAACATCACTACCGTCTAAGGTGACTGATTTTCCATTACTTTCCATATCTAATTGCTGGAAATAAGCAGGCAGACCGCGTAGATAATGATCATAAGTCAAAATGACGTGTGCTTGAGCACCATGGAAGTTGCCGTACAACACCGATAGCATTGCCATGATCACTGGCATATTCTGTTCTACAGGTGTATTGGAAAAATGCTCATCCATTTGATGTGCGCCATCCAGCAAGGCTTTAAAGTTATCCATGCCAATAAGTAGCGCAATAGGTAAACCAATCGCTGACCATAAAGAGTAGCGGCCGCCAACCCAGTCCCACATTGGGAATATGTTGCTAGCGTCCATACCAAACTCTGTTGCTTTAGTCACATTTGATGTCACGGCAACAAAGTGCTTAGCGACATCTTGTTGGCCTGCACCTTGGGCTAAAAACCAGTCTTTAGCGCTCAGAGTATTAGTGAGTGTCTCTTGGGTACTGAATGATTTCGATGACATCACAAACAAGGTTGTTTCAGCGTTGAGATTTTTTAGCTTTTCACAAATAGAGGTCGCATCAACATTGGCAACAAAATGACAGTTAAGTCCTTCTTGCCAATAGGGTCTTAGCGCTTGTGATACAATTTTGGGGCCAAGGAATGAACCTCCAATACCAATACTCACAATGTCAGTAATCGCTTTACCTGTATAACCTTTCCACTCCCCAGATTGAACAGAGCCAACAAATTTAGCCATTTTAGCTAATGTTTGTTGTATTTCAGGAACGATGTTCGCCCCTTCAGCCATGATAGTTTGAGTTGATTTACTGCGCAGTGCAGTATGTAATACCGAGCGTTGTTCAGTGTTGTTAATCACATCACCATTAAACATCGCGGTAATTTTATCACTCAGTTTTGCTTCTTTAGCGAGAGAGAATAGCAGCTTAAGTGTTTCATCGTTCACACGGTTTTTAGAATAATCTAAAAACAGACCACAAGCCGCAACGCTCATTTGTTCAAAACGTTGTGGGTTTTGGGCAAATAATTCGCGCATGTGAGGTAGTTGACTTGAATGCGTTTGTAGCGCTTTCCAAGTCGTGCTTTGAGTCAGTGTAGTCACGAGTAAAGCCTCCAACTAGCTTAATTTTGTCTTTAGCATAACTTCTAGTTTGCCTTGATCGATGGCAAAGTTACGAATCCCTTCAGCTAATTTATCCACAGCCATTGGATCTTCATTAAATGCCCAGCGGAACTGTGCTTCAGTGAGTGCTGCCGGAGCCGAATGTGTTGCTGCAGTTGCCACTAACTTTTCGCTGATTTCAATATCAGTATTCGCTAACTCTTCTAGTAACGCAGGGCCAATTGTTAGACGATCACAACCAGCAAGCTCAATAATTTCACCGATATTTCTGAAACTGGCACCCATTACAACAGTGTTATAGCCGTGCTGCTTGTAGTAGTTATATATCTCAGTAACAGAGACTACACCAGGATCGGTTTGTGCGGTGTAATCTTGGCCTGTATCTTTTTTATACCAATCTAAGATGCGACCAACAAAAGGTGAAATCAAGTATACGCCAGCTTCGGCACAAGCTCTTGCTTGAGCAAAGCTAAATAGTAATGTTAGATTGCAGTTTATCCCTTCTTGTTCAAGTTCTTTTGCAGCGCAAATACCTTCCCAAGTTGAAGCTAGTTTTATCAGAATACGCGATTTGTCTATACCAGCGTCTTGGTATAATTTGATTAGCTTGTGCGCTTTGTCAATTGAGCCTTGTTTGTCAAATGATAAGCGTGCATCGACCTCCGTTGAGATACGGCCTGGTACTAGCTTTAAAATTTCAACACCAATATTGACAGCCAGTTTATCACCAGCATCTTCGATCTGTTGTTCAACATTTTGGCTTTGGGTTTTTGCCCATTCAATCGCATTTTCGATAAGAAAAGCGTATTCAGGGATTTGTGAGGCTTTCAAGATTAGCGACGGGTTAGTTGTGGCATCTTCAGGCTGATAACGCTTAATTGCCTCTATGTCGCCAGTATCAGCAACGATGGTAGTGAATGATTTGAGTTGCGCGAGTGCATTGGCCATGGAAATTTCCTCTCGATAAGCAATGAAAATAGATCAATGCCTTTATTAGAAGCGATTTTAGGGATTATTCCAACTTTATTTGTAAAAAAATTACCAAATTTTCCGTTATTTTCGCTTATTTAAAGCCATTATTGTCGTTAAATAGACAGAATTGGTTAGTTTATACGGTGCAGAGTTCCAATTCTATTACCTGAATGTCAGTGTCAGCCACTGTTGTAAGGCTTATTAGGTTGTTCTTAAAATAAAAAAGCCGCTGCAAGCAGCGACTTTTAAAGTATAGCGTATCAATATTACAATTAACGTAATACTGCGCGTTTTTCGGTACCCGTCACGATAGCTTCGATACGACGGTTAACACGGTTAGCTTCAGCTGAGCTACCTTGCATAACAGGTTGAGTGATACCGTAACCAACAGCATTGATTCTGCTTTTGCTAATGCCATACTTTGTGTTCAGTGCATTTGCAACCGCTACAGCACGACGCTCAGAAAGCTTCATGTTGTATTCTGCTTTACCTACGTTAGACGCATGGCCTCCGATAGATACAGTATGTTGTGGGTATTTGTTCATGAAATCTGCTAGTTTTTCTAAATCAGCAAATGAGCCTGCACGGATCTCTGCTGAGTCATTAGCAAACAAAATACCACCTAAGTCATGCTTAGTGGTGATGTTTTCATAAACAGTACAACCTGTAGCATCAACTTTGTGTGTTAAAGGAGTATTTGGACATTTGTCCATGTTATCTTTAACACCATCTTTGTCAGCATCACCAGGTGTTACAGCAACAATTGGAGCCACTACTGGAGCAACAACTGCAGCAGGAGCACTAGTACCAAAACGATAACTTAGCTCAAGACCCCAGTAGTTACTTTCCATTGAAAGTGTATTCCACTTTTCTTCGTCAAGGTTTTCATAACGACGGTATTTAGCTTGTAACTTTAGGTTATCAGTAAAGTTATAACCAACACCAGCACCTAAATATGGTGCAATACCGCTATCACTGTAATATTCAGTGTTGTACTCTTTTTTGTTGGAGATTAAGTAGTTTAATGCACCGGCTTCAGCAGATAAACTCCACTTGTCAGCTAATGGGTAAAAACCAACAAAACCTAATGACATACCACGAACACCAACATCATTACGTTTGTTTGAATAATCAGTCCATTCAGCGCGGCCAAGGTCACGATAACCTAATTCAATTCCGACATATTCGTTAAATAAATAACCACCAAATACATCCCAAGCATATGGGTCATCTTCACCACACACTTTCATGGTTTTTTGGTCACAGTTTGGTTCATAGTTATTGACGCCTAAACCACCACCAACGTACCAAGGTGTTAATTCTTGAGCAGCTGATGCAGCGAAAGGCAACATAGATGTGAGTAATACTACTTTTAATGTGTTCTTCATCATATTTTTATAGTCCATTGTTATTTTACTCCACCAAATATGCATGTAACGGAGTTGTTATCTTCATGCATTGCTGACGCTTAATGTGGTGTTCCTTTGTATTTTAGTCAGCGGCGCAAGTATGGGTGGTAATTAGATGTTTTTCCATAGTAAAAAAGATTAATTTTTGGTAATGGTCGGTAAAATACCAGTGCAATAAAATTGGTGCAACATAGAAAAAGTAAGTAAAATCATAAGCTAAGTGTGATTGTTTTATTTTGGCATTGATTGGGGAGTAATTGTGAATATAGTACTGATTTTTAATGTTTTTGCTTTTTATGCCTCTAATGAGCATATTTGGGAGGTGAAAATAAAAATACGCCCAGAAGGCGTATTTTTGGTCTAATAATAAGTTAGTTTAACGAGTCCATACCCAGTTTTCGATTTCTTCTGGATCCACACCATTGGCTTTGATGTAGTTCTTATGGTCAACTAATCGTTGCAACATATCTGTGGTGATGGTCACATGTTGTGTTTCATCAATCACACCTTGCTGGAATAATTTGTAAGCCATATCGATCACTAAGTGATAGCGAGATGTACCGTTACGCACTCCCATATCAAATGGTGTTGTCGTTGAACCTTCTTCTTCATAACCTTTAATACGGAAACGACGGTTACCTTTATAATCAAAGACCAATTTCTTGATGGTATTTGGATAACCATGGTAATTAAATACCACACCTTTATCTTGGGTAAATACTTCATCCATCATCCAAGGTTTGCTTTGAAATTCAAGGCTGCCTAAACCGCTACTGTGAAGTTCTGACACGCTGACAAAACGGATACGTACTCTTGGTAGTATTTCACGAATGAGAACTAAAGAAGCCATACATTCTTGAGTTGCATAATCACCACAACCAGCTAGTACCACATCAGGATTGGTATCTGAGGCGAAATCCCATACCATCATGCCATCTTTAGCTTGTTGACGAGCTTCAGCTAAAGATAACCATTGAGGTAAAGATTTTTTACCCGCAACAATAATATTCAGTTTGTCTCTGTCAGCATAAGCTTTTTCGGTATATACCAAGGTGCTGTTTGCATCTGCTGGCAAGTAAGCAGAGATAATTTCTGGGTGCTTCTCTAACATTGCGCCTAGGAATGATGGGTTCTGATGAGAGTAACCGTTGTGATCTTGACGTTCTAATAACGATGACAATACTACGTTACATGCTGGAATTGGCTTACGGAAATGGATCCCTTGGCTGGCATGGACATATTTACAGTATTGGTCAGCCATTGATGACACTACCTGAGAAAAAGATTCATAAGTAGGGAACATACCGTGACGGCCGGTTACTGTGTAGCCATGTAACATACCAAATAACAAGTTTTCAGATAACAACTCAATCACGCGGCCATCGCGCGACATATCTTGGTCCCAGCTTTCTATAGGCCATTGCCATGAACGATCTGTTTCTTCAAATACAGCTTGTAACTGATTTGAATAAGTTTCATCAGGACTGAAAATACGCAGGTTGCGTTGATCGCGGTTCAGTTTGAATGCATCACGCATCCATTCTCCCATTTTCAACATTGAAAAACCACGATGGCCACGAGGTGTTTCAGCACCATAACCCAGTTTGCTTAAATCTGGATTCGTTAAAGCGCGAACGACTTCACCGCCATAACTTAAACGTTGGCGACCACAGCATAAATCCTTTGGTGGCATTAATGACATGATGTCTTTATCAAATATCAGTTCGCCGCTTTCAGTCGTTTGTACTAGCTCATCAAACTTATAGCTGGCTAACCATGTATTGAGTGCTTCTAAATGGCCTTTATCTTTAGCACAGTTGCTGACAATCACTTGATGGGATTCACAGTTACCGGCTAATTTTTTGCCATCATATTCAGCTGTACCCGTCCAACCTTTAGCTGTTCTCATTAAAATAACTGGCCAGCGGGGTTTCACAACGTCTTCACCAGAACGAGCACGACGTTGAATGTCAGTGATCATTTCATAAGACAAGTCCATTGCCGCTGTCATTTGTTCAAAGATGTCCGTTTCCATTTCATCATCAACGATGATGGGGTGATAACCAAGGCCACGGAATTCGAGATCCAGTTCTTCATGGCTCATGCGGCCCATACGGGTTGGACCTGAGATCTTATAACCGTTAATATGGACGATTGGCAGAACCGCACCGTTATGCTCAGGAGAGACTAAACGGTTAGCATACCAAGATGCTGCTAATGGGCCGGTTTCCGCTTCACCGTCACCGATCAAACAAGCGGCAATAAGATTTGGGTTATCTAATACAGAGCCCCAAGCGACAGAAAGTGAATAACCAAGCTCACCACCTTCTAATATTTGGCCAGGAGCTTCTGGGTTTGCATGTGATGGATAGCCGTAGGCTGCTGAGAATTTTTTACAGATATCTTCGATACCGGTTTCTGTGAATGGAATGGTCTCAGGATAGAAATGACTAAGTGAACCTTCAACAAATAAGTTAGCTTGCACAGCTGGGAAACCGTGGCCAGGACCAACAAGGTAAATGAATTCACGCTTATGCTTAACAATAAGACGGTTAACGTTCGCGTAGACAAAGTTAATACCAGGACATGTTCCCCAGTGACCGAGTAGACGAGGTTTGATATCTGTATGTTGTAACGGACGCTTAAAAAGTACGTTTTGCTTCAGATAAATCTGCGATGTCGCAAGGAAGTTCGTTGCTCTTACGTATTTTTTTAGCGCGATGATTTCATTTGGGTTAGTCATAGTGACCTCTATTAAAAGTGAAAAACTTATTTAACCTTCTTTGAGAACACTGTATCTGTAATTTAGTTACAATAATGTGGCCTTTATCTAATTTCTGAGTAATGAGGTTTGGTTTCGATCGCATTTATTGTTGATTTGTCGCTAATTACTTGAAATTTAATAACGATTCAAATGCTTTTTAAACATAGAGCATTAATAGTAGAAATGATAAAGTGTGACAGAGATCACTTGTTAATTTTTGTTTTGTTGATGTTATTGCAACGTTTCATTTACTTAATCGATGTGTATGCTAGGTAACGTAGCTTTAGCATTCGTAGTCCTGAGTGATCAATACCTATTAATCCACGACCATAACCTTTTATAATGGCGACTTTATATAGGTACTTTTATTAGTATTACCGTTTTACACATAGCAGCTTGCACATGACGTGCTTGGTCTGTGCCTTATGTGTTTTATATTCAGTGCAATGGCCTGATACAGAAAAATAACCTTATAACGGGGAAGATTAGACAATATGGCAATGTTAGAGACGATTGTTAATTTCATGAATAGCCTGCTTTGGGGCAAATTATTGGTTTATGGGTTGGTGGGAGCAGGGTTGTTTTTTACTATTCGTCTTGGTTTTATTCAAATTACCCATTTTGTGCACGGTATTAAAGTACTCGCGATTAGCCGCCGTCCAGGTAAGCATGGCTTATCATCATTTCAAGTTTTTTGTACCAGTATGGCTGCACGTGTCGGAGCTGGTAATATGGCTGGTGTCGCGGTTGCAATTGGAACAGCAGGGCCAGGTGCCGTGTTTTGGATGTGGGCTATAGCAGTATTGGGTATGGCTACTGCGATGATAGAGTCGACTCTTGCTCAGGTTTATAAAGTCAAAGATGGTGATGGCCAATACCGTGGTGGTCCAGCTTATTATATGGAGAAAGGACTTGGTCAGCGTTGGATGGGCGTGGTTTTTTCTATCTTCCTAATTTTAGCATTTGGTCTTGTATTTAATGCTGTTCAAGCCAATACCATTACCGGTGCAATGACTCAAGTTTTTGGTTTTGAACCACTATATATCGGTATTGGTATTGTTATCTGCAGTGCGTTTGTCATTGTAGGTGGCCTTAAAAAAGTTGCTAAAGCATCTGAGCTCATTGTACCTGTCATGGCGATTGCTTATATTGCTATAGCATTTGTTGTTGTTGGTATGAATATTGAGAAGTTACCTGACATTTTCATGTTAGTTATTAACAGTGCATTTGGTTGGCAAGAAGCCGCTGCTGGTGGTGTTGCTTATAGTGTTGCTCAAGCAATGCAAGCCGGTATTGCTCGAGGATTATTTTCAAACGAAGCCGGTATGGGAAGTGCAGCAAACGTGGCTGCCAGTGCATCTCCAAATCCTAATCACCCTGCATCGCAAGGTTTTGTGCAAATGATGGGTGTATTTGTCGATACTATTGTTATTTGTACTGCAACGGCTGCAATTATTTTATTGTCTGGTGATGCAGCATCTAGCTCAGATGGCATTGCGAAAACGATTAGTGCACTTACCAGCCATGTGGGTGATTGGGGGGGAGCATTTATTGCCTTTGCCATTTTACTTTTCTGCTTTACGTCTATTATTGCGAACTATTCTTACGCAGAAACTAATGTCATGTTCTTGTCTGGTAATAGTAAAAAAGCTTTGCCTATATTTCGCGTAGTTGTTTTAGGTATGGTGATGTTCGGTTCACTGGCTAAAATCAGTCTAGTATGGGATTTAGCCGATGTATCAATGGGATTAATGGCTATTGTTAACATTGTGGCCTTATTGTTGTTGTCTGGCCTAGCGATTCGAGTTATTAACGACTATCGGGAACAGATTGATGCGGGTATCGATCCGGTATTTGATACCAGTAAATTTCCAGAGTTAGCCGATCAATTAGAAGAAAAAATTTGGCCTAATTCTTCAGAGCCTATAAAGAAATAAACTCGGGTATAGAGTGTTTAATCGAATAGCTCAATCGAAAAAACCATGCTAATGCGGCATGGTTTTTTTATATCAGTTCAGTATGATGACGTTATGATTTTATCCGGAGCTTACTTATGTTGGTTTTAGTTTCACCTGCGAAAACATTAGATTTTGAACATTCACCTATTTCTAATACCCATACTCAGCCGCGCTTTCTAAAACAAAGCCAAGCGTTGATTGATGTTTGCCGTGAATTAACTCCCATGGATATTGCCAGCTTGATGAAGGTGAGTGATAAAATAGCAGGGCTGAATGCCGCTCGGTTTGCTGATTGGCAGCCACCGTTTACCTTAGATAATGCTAAGCAGGCCATTTTTGCCTTTAGAGGTGATGTGTATACAGGCTTTGATGCAGATAATTTATCTGAGTCACAAATGGCTTCTAGTCAAAAACATTTACGTATTTTATCTGGTTTGTATGGCTTACTTAAACCACTAGATTTAATCCAACCGTATCGCTTAGAAATGGGCACTAAGCTGGCAAACCCTGAAGGTAATAACTTGTATGCTTTCTGGGGAGAGACGATTACAGAAGCTGTTAATCAAGCATTGAAAGAGCAGGGCGATGATATCATTGTTAACTTAGCCTCTAATGAGTACTTTAAGTCTGTCAAAGTAAAACAACTTCAAGGTCAGCTAATTACCCCTGTGTTTAAAGACTGCAAAAAGGGCCAATTTAAAGTGATTAGTTTTTATGCCAAAAAAGCTCGTGGTTTGATGGCGCGCTATATTATTGATACTAATCCCACTTCTGTTAAGCAATTAACTGAGTTTGATCTTGAAGGCTATTACTACAGCGAAGCGCAGTCGACTGCCACAGAGCCTGTATTTTTACGCGCCGAACAAAAGTAAAACTTTAAGTCCATAGCCTTAGCCAATAAAAAAGCCCTTAAACAAGGGCTTTTTAGTCATCAAACTCTGAGCTCAATTGAACTTAATCGCGCTACAACTCGCTAGTGTTGGTCTTTTTGCTCGGTAACAGGTCTTAAATCAATTTCCGATTGTGCCATCATGTAGGCAAATTGGACATAAGCTGCTGCACTTTGTGCCAGTTTCTTAGGATCAATTTTATCTAATGTATCATTCGGCGTGTGGTGATAATCAAAGTAGTCTGTGCCATCTTGGTTCAATGAAGCAACCGGTACACCTAATGCTGGTAGCATCGACACATCCGGTCCGCCTGAAGCGTTATTATTGCCAAGCTCAACCCCATTAAGTGTTATGGCAGAGTGTTGTTGTTTCACTTGCTCGAATGTGGCGGGGTTAACATTAAAATCAATTTTATAAATAGGTCCCGCACCAAAATCAGATTCCGCCGCAATATAATGCTTGCCTAACTCATCAGCATGTTGCGCTGCATAGGCTTTACCACCAACTAAACCCACTTCTTCAGCTGCGTATAATACCACTCGAATAGTACGTGCAGGTTTTTGCGGTAAGTCTTGAATGAGTTTAGCTGCGGTGGTAACAATCGCGACACCCGCACCATCATCAATTGCACCTGTGCCTTCATCCCACGAATCAAGATGAGCACCGATAAGAACGATTTCATCTGGTTTACTGCTTCCAGTGACTTCGGCTATAACATTATAAGATGTCGCAATACCTAAATTTTCTGAGGTCATATTCAGTGATAGGGTGATGTTAGGATTACGCTTTAACATGGCATTAATCAAATCTGCATCAGGGTTAGACATTGCTGCGGCAGGAATTTTAGGCGTTCCTTCTTCGTAGCGCATCATTCCTGTGTGTGCCATTCTGTCATGATCTGTGCCAATGGAACGGATAACAATTGCTAAGGCTCCTTTCTGGGCCGCAACAATGGCTCCTCGAGAGCGGCCACCAACAGCCTCGCCATAACCTTTACCTGTAATGTGGCGTTCAGTTTTACGGTCAATAAACACTATTTTGCCTTCAATGCGCCCCGGCGATGCATTGGATAACTCTTCTAAACTGTCAAAGCGTACAATCTGTGCTTGAATTCCGTTAACTGGGGTTGCAACACTGCCACCTAAGGCTGTCACAACTAAAGGTTGCTCATAAGGCGCAACGATACTCGCGTGTGCGCTGCCTCTAGACCAAGCAGGAACTTGAACCGATTCTTTATATACTTTATCAAATCCGAGCGACCACAGTTTTTCCATCGCCCAATCAACGGCCATGATGTCTTTGTCTGTACCCGCTAATCGTGGACCTACTTCTACGGTAAGCGATTCAACAATGTCATAACTTAAACGTGATGATAAAGCTTGCTTAGCCAATTGTTGACTGATTTTGGCATCATCTGAATTATTGATAACTAAACTGGCATCACTCATTTTAGTGGGTACGGGGGTTTGACACCCGAGTAGAGTGGTAAATATGGCTCCGACGAGTGTTGCTCTTTGATAGTTTTTCATGAGTTTCCTTTGATTATTTTAGCTAAGTCTCATTTTTTACAACAATCTACCAAAAAGTGTGCTTTATGTCCCGACTCTATTTGTAAGGGAACGCTATATTAGTGCGGGGTTAGATGAAGGAGAAGAGCGCGTGATGGATATAGATAAAATGCAACAGCAAGCAGATCATGCGGTCGTATTGCTAAAAGCATTAGCAAATGAACGTAGACTGTTTATTTTGTGTCATCTTCTTAATGAAGGTGAAATGTGTGTTGGTGAAATGAATAAGAAGTTGGGGCTAAGTCAATCTGCTTTATCTCAACATTTGGCATGGCTTCGTAAAGACAAATTAGTCTGTACTAGGAAAGAGGCGCAAACCGTTTTTTATTCGTTAAAAAGTGATGAGGTAAAAGAGTTAATTCAAGTATTAAATAATATGTATTGTTATTAAACTGACTCCGCAAACGTCTTAACGGGTACATCTTATTTATTGATGCCTTAGTTAAGACGTTTAGTTTTTGCTACTAATATGATGCTTTACTCTTTCACATCAATCGAATACTGCCTTTTCTTACAAGCCTTATATTCTATAACATGATGATTACTGCCATTGATTATCGTTATCAATGAGAGCAAATCAATTATCTCTTACTCCAATAAATTCAATATCTTTGCAGTATTTAGCGTTGCTATTTACCATCTGTTATCCGTTCAATGAGCCTGTATATCATTCTTTTTGAGAGCGCTTAGGTCTATGTGTTTGTTAGATCTGTTAGAAATGAGTAAATCAATTTACCGCTAAACAATGAGTGGTTATTTTTAGATAAGTGTTAAAGAGGCTGCGGATACTCATGGTGAGCGATTGTATTAATTGAGGAGTGTTAAATTATCATAAGGAAAAACAAGCGGGTAAAATGTAGATATAAAAAAACCGGCCTAAGCCGGTTTTTGGAAACTTAAACTACAAAAAACTAAGCTGCAATAGCTTTGATCTTTGCGTTTAAGCGTGCCTTCTGACGAGCGGCTTTATTCTTGTGAATAAGACCTTTAGTCGCCATACGGTCAACAATTGGTTGTGCAGTAGCGAATGCTTCTGTAGCCGCTTTATGGTCACCACTTTTGATAGCAGCGATGACTTTTTTTAACGTATGTACGTAACATAGAGCGACGGCTAGCGTTATGCTGGCGACGCTTTTCAGACTGAAGCGCGCGCTTCTTTGCAGACTTGCTATTAGCCAAGGTGCAACTCCTAAAAACTGGATTTGATACTTTTAAGGCCGAGGAATATGCCTGCTTTTTGTCGCCTTGTCAACGACTACAGCTGAATAATCATCATAAAGATAAATTAATCCAACCTAGCATGCCAAACTTCAACCCAACTCGTGTAATATGTGGCGCAATTCTACCAGCTCTTTGGTCTGTGTGACAGGGTTAGAATAGAATATTTGTTATAAATCCCATTAATTTCTTAGAAGTAACCACGTTTCAGGGGGCTGTTTGAGCAAAAAATTATTTAAATCAGGTCTAATAGTTAGTGTTATGACATTGATTTCTCGAGTATTAGGCTTGGTCCGTGATGTGGTTATTGCGAATCTTATGGGAGCCGGTAGTAGTGCTGATGTGTTCTTTTGCTAATAAAATCCCTAATTTTTTAAGACGTTTATTTGCTGAAGGTGCTTTTGCGCAGGCGTTCGTGCCGGTACTGACTGAGTATCAGGAAAAAATGACTCCAGAAGATACTCGTGAGTTGTTAAGTAAGGTTGCAGGTACTTTAGGGGGTACTGGTTACGATTGTAACCTTAGTTGGCGTTGTGTGTTCACCAGTGCTTGCAGCACTTTTTGGCGGTGGCTGGTTTGTCGATTGGCTAAATGATGGCCCCAATGCTGAAAAATTTGAACTTGCTTCAGTGATGTTAAAAATTACCTTTCCGTATTTATGGTTTATTACCTTCACAGCATTAGCCGGCTCAATTCTCAATACTCGCGGACGCTTTGCTGTATCAGCGTTTACGCCGGTCTTCTTAAATGTGGCCATCATTACCGTGGCTTTGTGGTATGCACATACGCTAGAAAATCCTGAGATTGGTTTAGCTTGGGGGGTATTTTTTGGCGGCCTTATTCAATTTTTGTTCCAAATCCCTTTTTTGATCCGCGAGAAAGCGCTCGTTAAACCTTCATGGGGATGGAATCATCCTGGCGTAGTGAAAATCAGAACTTTGATGATCCCTGCATTATTTGGGGTATCGGTATCACAAATCAATTTATTGTTTGACACTTTTATTGCCAGTTTTTTGATGACAGGGTCGATAAGTTGGCTCTACTACGCCGATCGACTATTGGAGTTTCCTTTAGGCTTATTTGGCATTGCGATCGCGACTGTTATTCTCCCTGCACTGTCACAAAAACATGTGAATGCCGAAGGCAGTGGCTTTAATCACACTATGGATTGGGGGGTTAAAGCCATTTTGCTACTGGGGACTCCGGCTATGTTAGGATTAATCGTTCTGGCTAAACCCATGTTAATGGTGCTGTTTATGCGAGGTGCATTTAGCGTTAATGACGTTGAAATGGCATCGTACAGCTTGGTTGCATACGGTTGTGGTTTATTAAGTTTTATGATGATTAAAGTGTTAGCGCCGGGATACTATTCGCGCCAAGATACTAAAACACCGGTTAAATATGGCATCATTGCCATGGTGAGTAATATGGCCTTTAACCTTATTTTTGCGATTCCATTTGGTTATGTGGGGTTAGCTATTGCGACATCAATGTCTGCGTTATTGAATGCTGGCTTGTTATACAGAGGTTTGCATAAGGCGGGCGTTTATCAAATGAGCCGACAAACCTTGTTTTTCTCATTTAAAGTGATCATCTCTACAGCATTGATGACTATTGCACTTGTGTATTTTATGCCACAACAAAGCATATGGCTTGAATGGCACACTTTTGAGCGGATGTTTATGTTAATTGAGCTTATTGTTGGCGGCGCAGTTATTTATCTGTTGAGTTTGCTTGTGTTGGGTGTTCGACCTTGGAAAATTAAACGTCAGAGATAAATTATCCTATTCGAATGGCAGGGCGAGTATCGGCAGAATATCCTAAATCGGCTGTAATAATCTCAGGTTGAAACTCGCATCTGACATTGGTTTGGGTATATAATCTGCCGATTTGCAATAGGCAGTATTGAGCGTAATGGAATTAATCCGCGGTATACACAATATTTTAGCTTCTCATCATGGTTGTGTTTTGACCATTGGGAATTTTGATGGTGTCCATCGTGGCCATGCGCAAGTGATCAGTAGCTTGGTGAGTAAAGCACATCACTTTCAATTACCCGCAACGTTAATGACGTTTGAGCCTCAACCGCAAGAACGCTTCCGAGGTGCTGATGCGCCTGCTCGACTTAGCCTCCTTCGCGATAAAATGAGGTTACTAGACGAGCTGAAGATTGATCGACTACTTTGTATCAATTTTACTGAAGCTTTTGCTAATCAACCTGCTGAAGCCTTTATTGAAGAGTTATTAGTCAATAAGCTTGGCGTTAAATATTTGGTTGTTGGTGATGATTTTTGCTTTGGTAAAGGTCGCTTAGGTAATTTCGAAATGCTTGTTGCAGCGGGTAAGAAGTTTGGCTTTACCGTTGTCAGTACCCAAAGTTTTGTTGTTGGCTCGTCGCGAGTAAGCTCTACTGCGGTAAGAGAGCAACTGGCATTAGGGAACTTGGAGCAAGCAAGGCGTTTACTTGGCCATCCTTTCATTTTAAGTGGTAAGGTTGCTCACGGACAAAAATTAGGCCGTACGATCGGTTTTCCAACCGCTAACATCGCGTTAAAGCGACATGTGGTACCGATTCGAGGCGTCTTTGCCGTTCGTTTGTACTGGGATGGCAGTGATATATATGATGGAGTGGCTAATGTGGGGTTTAGACCCACTGTCAATGGTCAAACCTGCAGATTAGAAGTCCACTTGTTTGATTTCACCGGTGATTTATACGGTAAACGAGTGGAAGTAGAACTAGTGGCAAAGATCCGTGATGAACAACCTTTTGAGTCATTGGACGCGCTAAAAAAACAGATTTTAAATGATGCAAATGAAGCTCGCGCTTTATTTAGCAACGATGCTAGCTGAAATGAATCAGCTTTAAATAATGGTATGGGATCAATGAGCGACTATAAATTTACTTTGAATTTGCCGGAAACAGAGTTTCCGATGCGCGGTAATTTGGCAAATCGCGAGCCAGAAATGTTAAATAGCTGGACGCAAGATGGACTGTATCAACAGATCCGTGAAAGCCGTATCGGCCGTAAACCTTTCATTCTGCACGATGGCCCTCCATACGCCAATGGCAGCATTCATATTGGTCACTCTGTAAACAAAATTCTTAAAGACATCATTGTTAAGTCAAAAACCATGTCTGGTTTTGACGCGCCTTATATTCCTGGGTGGGATTGTCATGGACTACCCATTGAGCTAAAAGTTGAGCAAAAAGTCGGTAAGCCTGGCGTCAAAATTTCTGCGGCAGAGTTTCGTGAAGAATGTCGTAAATATGCCGCTATTCAAGTTGAAGGTCAGCGTGATGACTTCATTCGTTTAGGTGTATTAGGTGATTGGCAAAACCCATATCTCACAATGGATTTTTCAACTGAAGCAAATATCGTTCGTTCATTGGCAAAAGTGATTGATAGCGGTCATTTGCACAAAGGTGTTAAGCCTGTGCATTGGTGTACCGATTGTGGTTCAGCGCTAGCTGAAGCAGAAGTTGAATACGAAGATAAAACATCGCCAGCCATCGACGTGGCTTTTGTGGCAGTTGATAGCCAAGCAGTTGCAGCTAAATTTGGCGTTGAAAATTATGCTAAACCAGTTGCCATGGCTATTTGGACTACAACTCCTTGGACGATTCCTGCTAACCGTGCGTTAGCATTAAGCCCTGAGCTAGATTATAGCTTGGTGGAATTTGTTAAAGACGGCAAAACCACCACATTGATTTTGGCCCAAGTTTTAGTCGAGTCTTGCCTTGAGCGTTACGCTGCAGAGTCACACGTCATTTTAGGTGAAGTAAAGGGCGCTGAGCTTGAGTTAATGCGTTTTAGCCACCCATTTTATGCGTTCGATGTGCCAGCCATTTTAGGCGATCACGTTACGACTGACGCGGGTACTGGTATTGTACATACCGCACCAGGGCATGGTCAGGACGATTTTATTGTTGGTCAAAAATACGGTTTAGAAGTGGCAAACCCCGTTGGCGATAATGGGGTTTATAAAGCTGATACTGAATTTTTTGCCGGTCAGCATGTCTTTAAAGCCAACGCCAATGTGGTTGCGCTGTTAGAAGAAAAAGGCGCGTTATTGCTGCATGTTGCTTATCGTCATAGTTATCCACATTGCTGGCGCCACAAAACACCGATTATTTTCCGTGCTACGCCACAGTGGTTTATCTCTATGGATAACCATGGTTTACGCTCGCAAGCATTAAAAGAAATTGAGCAAACCAAGTGGATCCCTGATTGGGGTCAAAGCCGTATCGAAAAAATGGTTGAAAATCGTCCCGACTGGTGTATCTCTCGTCAGCGTACTTGGGGCGTACCGATCACCTTATTTGTTCACCGTGAAACCGATGAATTACATCCAGACAGTGTTTCACTAATGGAACGTGTCGCGCATCGCATTGAACAACAGGGTATTCAAGCTTGGTGGGATTTAGATGCCAGTGAGTTACTCGGGGATGAAGCAGATCAGTATCGTAAAGTAACTGACACATTAGATGTATGGTTTGACTCAGGTTCATCATTCTCATCTGTTGTTGCTGCACGCCCAGAGTTTCACGGTCATGGCGTTGATTTGTATTTAGAAGGGAGCGATCAGCATCGCGGTTGGTTTATGTCATCATTGATGATTTCAACGGCGATGAATGGTACAGCACCTTATAAGCAAGTGCTGACTCATGGTTTTACCGTTGATGGTAAAGGCCGTAAGATGTCAAAATCTGTTGGTAACGTGATAGCGCCACTACAAGTGATCAATAAGCTTGGGGCTGACATTTTACGCTTATGGGTTGCCGCAACGGATTACAGTGGCGAAATGACCGTATCTGATGAAATTTTAAATCGTAGTGCTGACGCATATCGTCGTATTCGTAATACTGCTCGTTTCTTGTTAGCGAATCTAAATGGTTTTAACCCAGAAACAGACATGATTGCCTCAGAAGACATGGTCGCATTAGATCGTTGGGTTGTTCGCCGTGCAGCGGTACTGCAACAAGAAATTATCGAAGCGTATGATCAATACAACTTCCACCAAGTGACCCAAAAATTGATGCAGTTCTGCTCTGTTGAGCTAGGCAGTTTTTATCTTGATATTATTAAAGATCGCCAGTACACCGCGAAGCAAGAAGGTCATGCTCGTCGTAGTTGTCAATCTGCGCTTTATCATATTGCCGAAGCTATGGTTCGTTGGATGACGCCAATCTTAAGCTTTACCGCCGACGAAGTTTGGCAGCAGCTACCAGGTAAGCGTGAAAAGTATGTGTTTACTCAAGAATGGTATCAAGGCCTAGAAGCGGTAACGCTTGACAGTGATTTAAGTGATGATTATTGGGAAAAACTATTAACTGTCCGTAACGAAGTCAACAAAGTGCTTGAACAAGCGCGTCGTGACAAGCGTATTGGTGGTTCATTAGAAGCTGAAGTCACATTGTTTGCTGATGCTGATTTAGCGGCTGAACTCGCCAAGGTGGGTGATGAGTTGCGTTTTATCCTCATTACTTCAAAAGCGGCCGTGGCGGATATGTCACAAGCCGGTGATGACGCCATCGAAACAGAATTATGCTCACTTAAGCTAGTGGTAGCCAAAAGTTCGGCAGAGAAGTGCGAGCGTTGCTGGCACTATCGTGAAGAAGTTGGCACCATTGAATCTCACCCAACATTGTGTCAACGCTGTGTGACCAATATTGAAGGTGAAGGTGAACAACGCAATTTTGCTTAAGGAAGTAACACAATGAGTACTGTGCCATTAACATGGAAAGACAGTGGCTTGCGTTGGTATTGGGTAGCTGCATTGGTGTTTTTAGCCGATCAGCTATCTAAACAATGGGTTTTGGCCAATTTTGAATTGTATGAGTCTATCAAGCTTCTGCCATTTTTTAATTTCACTTATGTGCGAAACTATGGCGCTGCGTTCAGTTTTTTAAGTGATGCTGGTGGCTGGCAACGTTGGTTCTTTACTATTATAGCCCTCGGCTTTAGTACTTTACTCACCATATGGCTACGTAAACAGTCACACACGATATGGCGGAGTAATTTAGCCTTTACCTTAGTTATTGGTGGCGCACTGGGCAATTTAGTTGATCGTTTAATGCATGGCTTTGTCGTTGATTTTATCGATTTCTACTGGCAAACCAGCCATTATCCAGCGTTTAACATTGCCGATTCAGGTATATTTGTGGGTGCAGTACTGATCATTTGGGAATCATTTAGACCAGATGCAAAGTCACCAAAGGAGCAAGATTAACTGTGACAGATTTAACTAAACAAGATGGTCGCTCATTGGTGTGCCATATGAATATTGTATTAGAAGACGGATCGACCGCCGACAGTACTAAAGCATCGGGCAAACCGGCGCGTTTTAATATTGGTGACGGTAGCTTAAGTCCGGCTTTTGAAGATGAACTTAAAGACTTGAGTGAAGGTGATAAGCACAAGTTTACCTTAGCGGCAAAAGATGCTTTTGGTGAGTCAAATCCAGATGCAATCCATTATATGGACAGAAGCCGTTTTCCAGCTGATATGAAGCTTGAAGACGGTGTCATCGTCAGTTTTGCAGGCCCAGGTGGTAGTGAAATACCGGGTATTGTTCGTGATACGGCTGGTGATTCAATTACTGTCGATTTAAACCATCCACTTGCTGGACGCACGCTTACGTTTGAGCTTGAAGTGGTCAGTGTTATAACTGATTAAAAAGGTATCACATGTTAAAAGTTGATCCGACGTCTCCTGAACTGAGTATTTTGTTGGCTAATCCTCGCGGTTTTTGTGCTGGGGTTGATCGTGCAATCAGTATTGTTGAGCGTGCTTTAGAATTATTTGAACCGCCAATTTATGTTCGCCATGAAGTGGTACATAATCGCTATGTGGTTGAAAATCTAAAACAGCGTGGTGCGCTTTTTATCGATGAACTTGATCAGGTTCCAGATAACAGCATTGTTATTTTTAGTGCCCATGGTGTATCTCAGGCAGTAAGAAAAGAAGCCAAAGATCGCGGTTTAAAAGTATTTGATGCTACCTGTCCTTTAGTAACAAAGGTGCATTTGCAAGTCACTCGTGCAAGTCGTAAAGGTATCGAGTGCATTTTGATTGGCCATCAAGGGCACCCAGAAGTTGAAGGCACAATGGGACAATACGATAACCCTAAAGGTGGTGTTTATCTTATTGAATCACCTGAAGATGTTAATAATCTTCAGGTTAATAATCCTGAGAACTTATGTTTTGTTACTCAAACCACACTGTCTGTTGATGACACTTTAGATATCATTAGTGCATTACAGCAACGTTTTCCTTCAATTGAAGGGCCCCGTAAAGATGACATATGCTACGCAACTCAAAATCGTCAAGATGCAGTACGTAGTATGTCTGCAGAAGTGGACTTATTGATTGTTGTTGGCTCTAAAAACAGTTCTAATTCAAATCGTTTGCGTGAACTGGCTGAAAAAACTGGTACTCAATCTTATTTAGTTGATACCGCTGCTGATGTAGAAGCAGCATGGTTTGACGGCGTAAAGAAAGTCGCTGTCACAGCCGGTGCTTCAGCGCCTGAAGTGTTAGTTCAACAAGTTGTTAACGCGATAGCGACATTAGCACCGAGTGTGATAACTGAAGTTGAAGGACGTAAAGAAGATACTGTTTTTGCCGTACCTGCAGAATTGCGTTAATTGTTACGTTCACAATTACGTTAGTTATTTGTTTAATTTCAATACGATAAAAATATTAACCCGCAACTTAATTTAGGTTGCGGGTTTTTTGTACTTAAAAAATGAACCGAGTATAATACCAATAAAATATTTCGAGCTATTAATCATGCTTAATATACAAAATTGATACTATCTGATTACATTTAACTCAGCTATCATCTATATATTAAGTAAAATTAGCTTGGCGCAACAAAATTTAAGGTCGTATTCTCTAATATTGATCTTTGCAGGAGGTTTGACGCTTATGTCACCTAAAAGGAATGGATTTTCCTTGATTGAAGTTATGGTCTCACTGGTTATTCTGGTGATAGGCCTTATTGGCATTTTTAATCTTCATATTATTTCTAAACAAGGCAGTTTTGAGTCTTTTCAGCAAACTCAAGCTTCGTATTATGCCAATGATATTATTAATCGAATGAAATTAAATCCGAGCCAATTAACGAGTTATGGCACTAGTAGTGGTGTGGGCTCCAAATACTCAGGTATACCTTCGATCCCTAGTCCAGCATGTAAAGGTACTGCGATTTGCTCTCCTGCTCAAATGGCTGCTTGGGATTTATATGAGTGGAGAGCTTCATTTATCGGTGAAGCTGAAATAGTTAATACTCAAAATGTCGGTGGCTTGGATGTTCCTACGGCTTGTATTTTGGTTATCGGTAATAATGTTACTGTTGTTATGAGTTGGAAAGGAATCCGCTCTACTTCTGATTCTGAGCAATATGACGGCTGTGGGGATACGAGCGATAGACGACGTGTTTATTCTATTCAAACAGTGATAATTTAGATGAAAAATATGAACAAAAATATAAAGTTATATCAGTTTGGTATGTCTCTGATTGAGCTGATGGTTGCTATGGTAATAAGCCTGTTTTTGTCTGCAGGTATTTTTACTATGTTCAGTATGTCGTCATCTAACGTTACAACGACAAGTCAGTTCAATCAGTTACAAGAAAATGGACGTATTGCATTGGCCATAATGGAGCGCGATATTAGTCAATTAGGCTTTATGGGAGATATAACTGGCACCGACTTTGTTGTTGGTAGTAATACTCAAATTCTTGCAGGTATAGTTCCTAATGATTGTGTTGGCGATGGTGCTAACAATGCGACTTTACCTCAAGCGTTACCATCCCATTTTCGTCGCTTATGGGGTTATGAAGAGGGGGCCAGTGGGGTGGTGCCATTTGATTGCTTAACTGGCGTAAGAGATGCGACAGATGTCCTACAAATTAAACGTTTCATTGGACCATCAACGACTACACCTACAGATACAAGCCGTTTTTATGTTGGGACTACAGCAAATCAGGCCATATTCTTTACAGGGGCGCAGACTGCTCCAATCCTTACAAATGGCCGTTTTTGGGAATATCAACACCGTATATATTTTATTCGGAATGACGGTAATATTCCTGTTTTAAGACGCAGGACATTAACCGTAGATAATGGCATGGCAAATGAGGACCAGTTGGTTGAGGGGATCGAAAATATTCGCATGCTGTACGGTTTTGACAATGACGGTGACAGTTCACCTGATAGTTATATGCCAGCTTCAGAGGTGACCACTATGATGTGGGACAATCAGCTCTCCAACGACTAGTAGCTGTAAAGTTATTTGTCTTAGTCCGCTCGATACAAGAAGATCGAAGTTATACCAATGAAACTAAGTATCAACTAGGCGATAAGACTATCCTTGCACCAAAAGATAATTTTAGGCGTAAAGTCATGTCCACAACTATTATGCTGGAAAATCCAGTGTTGATTCGAAGCTAGGTAGCCAGTATGAAAAAACAGAAAGGTATAGTGCTTTTTTTCTCATTAATAGTGTTGATAATTATGACTTTGATCGGTGTCGCTTTGGCTGTGAACTCTACTCAATCACTGAGGATGGCAGATGCTGGAGCACAAAGGTTAGATGCCAAAGCTGTTGCCGATGGAGGATTAGCCCAAGTAATCTCTGATAATTCTGGATCACTTCTGGCTAATTTATCAGCTAAAAAAACAGCCAATGTGTTTGGCGGATCACAGGTGATAACACCTTTGCCTGAGAGTGGTGTTCGAGATGTAGGTTGTCAAAGAACTTCTAATGCGACAGGCGCAAATTTAGTCAGTTGCAGAAGAGTAGAAGTAACTAGTACCGTTGCTTTTGGGCGAGATAACCTAGGTACGTTAACGGTAGCATCTGGCGTAGAGCAGCAAGTGCTAACAGGGAATTGATATCATGTTTAAGAAAATATTATGCGGTGTATTTATGGCTTTAGTTGTTACTTCTGGAGTAACAGTTGCTGACGATACTGAGCTTTATCTTATTGATTCAACAACTCGATCCGGAAAACGACCTCAAGTACTGTTTATTTTTGACAATTCTGGAAGTATGTCAACTGAAGATCAAAATGCAGTGAGTTCATACTGTTCCGCAGAGGCTAAGCTAGCTGGTAGTTGTCAATATGCTGAAGGTTTTGAAGGGTATTTAGCTGGCTACTCAGGTTATATTAGCGAGAAAGGGATTTATTGGAATGCTGGTGGCATTGATAACACCAGTAATATGCCAGTGCCAGACGTGCCAAAAGACTCTCGTCGCTTTTATGCAAATAATAACAACTGTAATAAGGCTGCGATCGCACTAAAAGAAAGAGGGCGCTATACTGGATATCTTCGCGAATTCAAATCGAGTGGTAAAACGGGGAAATGGTATCCGTTAGCCGATAATGAAGGTTTTAATACTGGACAGATAGTTGATTGCCATCAAGATATTTTGGAATCCGATGCCAAGAATCCAGGGCTGAAAAAACAAGGTGGCGGTACTACTACATTTGTTGATGGCTATCCGATAGATAATAAAAATATGTATACCGCCGGTTCAACTGAAGATGACAGGCAACAAAGCATTAGTAGTACAGATTTTGGTTCTGGGTCGCCAGTTACCCTTTATACATCTCACTACTTAGTATGGTATCAATGGGTTACACAAACTGAAGCGGGCCAAAATAGCGGTGGTACAGGAACAAGGCTAGAAGTCGCTAAAGATGCCTTAGAGACCGCATTGACAGGTTTAGCTATTCCTATCGATGCAGGGGTTGCCATATTTAACTTGAACTACCCATTCGAGAATGAAATAGATGGTGGTCGAATCGTTTACGACATAGCAGAGATGACGACTACTAATCAAGACAGCCTGCTCTCCCTGATTAAAGATATGCCTGCGCAAACTAATACGCCGTTGTGTGAGACCTTGTTCGAAGCCCACCAGTATTTTAGTGGTGGTGCAGTGACCTTTGGTAATAAAGACGCTAACCCTAATGGATGGTACAAAATCGATGGCTATGAGCCTAATACTCCCCCAAGTATATTAAGCTCTGGTAGCTACAGCACACCATTTAAAAAATGCCCCGATACCGCCTATATTATTTATATTACCGACGGGGCGCCTACATTAGATAGCGCTGCCGATGGTGCTATTGCATCATTGACTTCAGCTGCTAAAGAAAGTGGTAATTATGATGCATTTGACTTTACTAACAGCAGCGGTGATTCGCAAACTAGTTACCTGCCAGCCTTAGCTTCTTATATGTATAACAATGATATGGTCGTTGGAAACAAGGATGCAGGGGGGGTTGATAATAAACAGAATGTTCGTTTATTCACCATCGGCTTCTCCGACGGCGCCGATGCTGCAGCTGCTTTGCTGGAAGAGGCTGCATTTAGAGGTGGGAACCCAAGAGATCAGACCACTGGTATATCCAAAGGTTACTATGTTGCTAAAAATGGCCTCGACTTAGTACAGGCGATGGATGATGCCTTAAAATCTATTTTAGCCGTCGACTCGTCGTTTACCTCTCCGAGTATTGCAAGTAATAACTTTGATAAAACCCAAACCTACAATTCAGCTTATTTTGCCATGTTTTTGCCAGGTAAGGGGCCGCGGTGGAGCGGCAATCTCAAAAAGCTTAAGGTGACATCTTCAGGGTCAATAGTTGCTCCTGGAGGTACGATTAAAGCCATCGATACTAATGGTAATATCGCCGCAAATATATGTACTTATTGGAATTCTTGTTCAGGTGCTAATGTTGATGGTAATAAGGTTACTTCAGGGGGAGTTCTTCCTGCACTTAGAACAGCATTGAAGAACAGAACCATATACACTAATAACAGTAGTAGTCTGTTGGATATTGAAGATGTTTCTTCTACGACTATGTATTCATTACTAGGAAGCCCCACTGCTGCCTCGCAGGAAACATCAGTAAGGGAACATTTAGATTGGCTTTATGGCGTCGATGTAGACGATGACGATGGTGATGGTAGTGTGACTGATGCCAGAGAAGATGTTATGGGTGATCCGTTGCATTCTAAACCCTTAGCAATTAATTTTGGTGCATCTGCAACCAGTTTAGATGTAAGAATCTTAGTGGGTACTAATCAAGGTTTAGTTCATATGTTTAAAGATTCTGATGCTGGTAGTGATGATTATTCGGTTGGTGAAGTGAAGGAGTCTTGGGCTTTTATTCCAGCAGAGTTAATTTCTAATTTACCAACTTTAAAGGATAACCTGCCTACCGGTGATCATAGTGTCTATGGAATGGACCTTTCTCCCATCGCTTATACTGAGACTGATTCAGATGGGAAAGTAAATAAAGCATGGATTTATTTAGGCATGCGGCGTGGGGGGATGTCTTACTATGCTCTCGATATTACAGACCCAAATGCTCCCAAATATAAGTGGAAAATTGATTCTAATACATCAGGATTAGAGGCGTTAGGTCAAACTTGGTCTGAGCCAATAGTTACATTTATTCCTGGTGTCGATGGACCTGTCCTTATCATTGGTGGTGGTATGGCGTCGTCAGATGGTTCAGGAGAAGCTGTTTATATCGTGAATGCAGATACCGGGGAGTATATTAGTAAGTTTACATCATCTGATATGAGCAGTGTGGTCAGTAAAGTTGCTGTGTTAGATAGTAATAATGATGGCCTCACTGACCGAATTTATGCAACTGATATTGGCGGTAGTCTTTGGCGTATGGACTTACCGTCGAAAGATAAAGGCGATTGGTCTATTTTTAAATTTGCTTCAATTAGTACAGGTAGTGCGCCAGACAACAGAATGTTCTTTGCTGAACCTGCAGTAGCGCAAACACAATTTAACAATATTCATAGTGAATCTGGAAAACTGAGCTATCAAAGTATCCCTTATGATGCGGTTACAGTTGGAACTGGAAACAGGACCAAGCCCGCTCAGATAAGGTTACCAATGACATGTTTTATGTATTCCAAGATAGAAATGTTGTGACTAAGACCTTTACGGGGACAGATGTCCCAACTGCTTTAGCACTAACAGATCTGTATGATGTTACCGCTTCAGCGCCTGTTACTGACAGCGATAACATTGCTTTTGGTGAGAAGCGTGGCTGGTATTACTCCTTAACTATGCCAGGGGAGAAAAGCTTATCTTCACCGCTAATCTTTGATGGGAATGTGTACTTTACATCATTTATACCACCCACTAATGAAAATATTGATCTCGATGCTGGCATTTGCGGTTTCTCAGGCCAAGGACGCTTATATGTCTTTGGTTTACATCGTGGAACAAGAAGTTATAGTGAGCTTTATTATGAAATAGGTGAGAGAGTTCCAGATACGCCGCAGATTGTAATTCCTGAGCCAGAATTGGGGACAGAATCTACCGCTTATATTATTGGTGTTGGTAAGGGTGAGTGCGAGAATGGCGAGTGTAAAGGGACCGTAGAGTTGGGGAGTGGTCTAACGACAAATAAAATTTATTACCACATAGAAGAGTAGGATAAATGAAGAAAGTATTTTTTGGCGGTTTTACTCTAATAGAGCTAATGATTACCGTTGCTATTGTAGCGATCTTGGCAAGTATAGCTTATCCATCATACATTGAGTATGTTACTCGAAGCGGCCGTTCTGAGGGAGTTTCTGCTGTGATGAGAGTCGCTAACTTGCAGGAACAATTTTATATGGACAATCGTTCCTTTGCCGAAGATATGACCAAATTGGGGTTGTCTGAGCCTTTTTTAACCGAGAATGGTTACTATTCAGTTGATTCAGTCGGCACCACTTCATATACCATTACGGCGACCGCAGCCGGTAGCCAAGCTTCGCGTGATACAAACTGTAAAAAAATAACGTTAACATCTATAGGCGTTAAAGGCCCTTCTGAGGAGTGCTGGAAATGATAAAATTATTAATAATGTGCCTGTTTATAGTTCCATTTGGGTTAGTCGCTAAAACAGACGACAGGCAAGATTATAAATGTCATATCACTTCGTTGTCTGTAGGCGAAAGAGTTTTGTTCTATCGATGGAAAAACAAAGACGCTAAATTGAATGAAGCAAAATTATCAGGTAAGCAGTTTAAAGATAGTGGTTCAGGTAATAAATATTTTATAAAAGAAGTTAGTGAATGTTTACCTTTGGGTGAAACGTTTAAATTAGAGTCGGCACAAAAAATAGATAGCAAAACTCTTCGCTAATGTTATAACCCTAACAAAATAGCTCTGAGAATATCAGAGCTATCTCAATAGTACAAACATAAATTTGATCGTTATTAAATTTAGCAACTACTGCCATCACTGCCATAGGAAACTCGCCCGCTACTACTAACTGATACGCTTTTAGATAAATCAGTCTTCCCACTAGGACAATAGATAATATCTCCAGCAGAGGATAAGCCATCGGCAGAAAACGTTATTATGTTAGAAGGTCCTTTGACTTTGTCACTATTGTTAAATTTATCGATAGCCCTTAGCTCTGTTGTGACGTTTTTGGCATCTACAATAAATACCCTTATACCTCCACTCCAATCTGCCGTTACATCACAAGTAGTAGCCGTTGCAAATGAGCATACATTAACAGTCGTGCCATAGTTGATTGCTTGATTTCTTGCAAATACTAAAATGCCTTGAATTTTTTTGAATATTGTTATTTACGCGAGCATTTTCATAAAGGCTAGTTAACGAAGGAACTCCAATTGCTAACAGTATTGCCGCAACGGCAACCGTCACCATCAATTCTACAAGTGTAAATCCAGATTGTATTTTTTTCATGCGAAAATCCTCTGCTATATAAAGCTGAGTATAACTAAGCACCGCATGTTTTACAGTGTTTTATTGGTTATTTACTGTCTTAAATTCAATCTATTTATATTTGATTGTCCAGTGAATGATTCGTAGGTTACTTTTTACTTTTTACTTTTTACTTTTTACTTTTTACATTCTATATTTTTCTGTTTTGATATCCTTACCCTACCGGCTTGATTAACAATAACCGCTTTTGAATATTCACTATCAACCTTTCCAGGGCAATAAGTTAATGTGCCATTAGTGCCAGAAGCGAGTCCATCAGGTTGAAAGCGGATCGCCGGGCGGTTATATCTAATATAATCATTTTCATTAAACGGTGATGTCTGTTGGAGTAGTTGGTCATTCGCATCAAGTTGATTTTTTTCACCTTGGTCAATAAAAACACTTAGCCCAAGACTCCAATCCTCAGAACACACGTTTTCAACTAAAGGGCAAATCGTTACCCTTGCGCCGTAACTTATGGCCATATTTCGGCCTAATTGAATAGTTTGTTGAATAACTTGAATATTACTTCTGGCTCTGATTTGTTCAATCAAGTCATTAAAAAGGGGGATAGCTATCAATGACATGATTGAAGCGACTAGCGTGGTAATAATAACTTCAATCAAACTGAAGCCATTTTCATGAATAGAAAATCTCATCGTTGTTCATCCTTAAACGTTGTCAGCTGCGTCCTGCAGCAAGATTAGATTAGTATAGAAAATGAACAGTGAATTTGCTGCGAAATATCTTTTCATAAATACGTAAAATAGCCGCGACAATTGGCAGCGCTTTCAAGTAAGATATTTGAATGACGTTAGCAAGCATATAAACTGTAATTAGGACATATGCTTAATCATCCTCTGCAAAGGATAAAAATAATTTTTAAGCAGTTTTTGCCATGTATTAGCGTGCAAATACCTGTTGTAACACAAATGGTGAGTTTTATATTGCAGACGTGAAGCGATCTTTATATCGATTTATCTCATCTCTTATACCGAGTAGGGTTAATCAACAAATTAGCGATGACAGGAGTATTTAATGAAAAAAAGTCGAAGCGATTATTAAACCGTTTAAACTTGATGATGTGCGTGAGTCACTTGCTGAAATTGGCATTACGGGTATGACAGTATCTGAAGTTAAAGGTTTTGGCCGTCAAAAAGGTCATACAGAGCTCTATCGTGGTGCAGAATACATGGTGGATTTTTTACCTAAAGTAAAAATCGAGCTCGTTATTCAAGATGAGCTTTTAGAGCGTGCAATCGATGTCATCGTTGATACTGCTAGAACCGGAAAGATTGGTGATGGTAAAATTTTTGTAACCGATGTAGAGCGTGTTATTCGTATTCGTACCGGCGAAGAAAATGAAGAAGCAGTTTAAGGCCCATAAGGGCCTTTTTTTATACGTGTATATTTTTGTAGTTAAGTTGTTGGAATAAGGTATCTCTGAGGTAATGTATGGTTCAGCGAATTGTTATCGTAGGTGGTGGGGCGGCAGGGTTAGCGTTGGCTTCAAAATTGGGACGAAAATTTGGTAAAAACCCGTTAGTTGATATTAGTTTAATAGATAAAAATACCGTTCACATTTGGAAGCCCAAATTGCACGAAGTGGCAGTTGGTGTCATTGATCAATCAATTGAAGGGCTACAGTATCGAGATCACGGTTTAAAGAACGGTTACCGGTATATTCGTGGCGCTATTGATCAATGTGATCCTAACATCAAACAAATCCAGCTGGCTCCAGTGTACAACGATGAAGGTGAGATCATTATTGCTGCGCGCAATATTGAATATGATACGCTTGTTTTAGCATTGGGAGGCGTTTCAAATAGCTTTAATACACCAGGCGCTGAAAAACATTGTATTTTCTTAGACAGCTTAGATAGTGCTAATCTGTTTCATCATAAGCTCATGGATGCACTATTACAGCTTAATGAAACCCAAGACCAGTTAGGTATAGGTATTGTAGGAGCTGGCGCCACAGGCGTTGAGCTTGCTGCTGAACTACATCATGTTATTGAATCTGTAAGAGAGTATGGCTACCAAAATATTTCTAAAGATCATTTAGACATAAACTTAATTGAGGCATCAAGCAAAATCCTCCCGCAATTACCAGAGCAAGTCAGTACAAGAGCACAAACTGTACTGTCAAAGTTAGGCGTTAAATTGCATTTAGGTGTGCAGGTTAAAGAAGTCACTAAAGAAGGTTTCGTTACAGCTACTGGCGAGACTATCAAAGCCAACATTAAAGTATGGGCAGCAGGCGTAAAAGGTCCGAAAGTTTTTGAACACTTTACTCAACTTCCGGTCACTCCCCGTAATCAAATCGATGTAGATGATTGTATGCATGTTAAAGGCATTGATGATATTTACGCCTTAGGTGACTGTGCGCAACTTATTTTACCATCAGGTAAACCTGTGCCACCAAGGGCCCAAGCGGCAGCCCAAATGGCCGATTGCCTTTATGCCAATATTTGCTTAAAGATGAAACAACAACCAGAAAAGCCTTTCGTGTATAAGGACTATGGTTCATTGGTTTCACTTAGTCGTTTTTCAGCAGTGGGTAATTTAATGGGCAGTCTACGTTCAGGAGACTTTTTTGTTGAAGGTCATATCGCGCGTTTGATGTATATTTCGCTTTATCAGCGTCATTTAGCCAGTTTATATGGCTGGTTCTCGGCCTCAGTATATCGTATTGCGCAAAAACTACTGCGCTGGCAACGTCCTAAACTTAAGTTGCATTAAACGAGTTTATGTTGATAAACACCAGAAAGCCTCTATTGATAGAGGCTTTCTGGTTGTTATGTAGGCGAGGTTGTTGAGTTACGAATAACCGGTGTTGGAGTAAAGCATCTGAACGTTTCAGTTGTTTGATTTTTGCGTTTATCAATTAACAGTTGCGTCGCAATTTGAGCAATTTCGATATTGGGTTGATGGACTGTGGTTAATTTAGGCCATGTTTGACGAGAGAATGGGCTATCTTCAAAACCGACAATAGATAGTTCTGTTGGAATATCGAGTCCAGCTAATCGCGCTGCGAATAATGCTCCAGCGGCAATCTCATCGTTACAGGCAACAATTGCAGTCGGCCGTTTAGCCATAGCAATGAGTTTATTTGCACCAGCTAAACCGGACTCGAATGAGTATTCCCCTTCAAGCACCCAATCAGTATTTAGAGTTAGAAAGTTGTTTTTTAACGCTTTCTTAAATCCAAGTAATCGCTCTTTTGTTGATTCATGTTGTAAATCACCACTAAGAAATGCAATGTGTTTATGGCCCAAATCAATAAGATGTTGAGTAATTTCAACCGCACCTCTTTGGTCATTAACCAATACCGTCAATCCGTTACTATTGATGATCTTTTCACCAGCAATAATTTTAACGTAATTAGCACCTATCTGGTCTAAGGCTGCCAAAATATTAGGGTCTTCGGACATCGGTGGTGTAAGTACCAACCCTGCCAATCTAGCATGCTTAACCATAGTGGTCAGCTCATCACAAATGGTCTCGGATTTTGCATTACATGGATGAATAAGTAATTCAAATCCTCTGTCTTTACAGGCAGATAAAATACCGTTTTGCATATCAATGACATAGTATGCATTGGGGTTATCGTAAATAAAACCAATAACATACGAGCTAGTGCTCGCTAAATTTCTTGCTGCTAAATTCGGTTGGTAATTTAATGCTGTTATCGCTTGGTTTACTTTATCAATGGTGGCTTGTTTTACTGAGGGTTCTTTATTTGTCACCCGTGAAACAGTTTTTATCGATACGCCGGCATATTTTGCGACGTCGTTAATCGTTACTTTCATGTCAGAAATGACTCTTCATTCAGGCGAAACACCACTCAACAAGGCAAATTGCCGCAATATTAAATGGGTTATTTGTCTGCTAATAGTGCGAGTTTTTGTATAAATTGGCAATCCTCAATTTCATTTCTACTCATATTACGCCATTTATTACAATTAAAAATACATACTGTCTAAAATCACTTTCCTATCTATATAAATGTTTTTTAATGATTTGTTATTTTTTTTAGGTTGTTTATCAAGCAAAAAAATTAATGAATTAGCAGGAACGGTTATTTTTTTGTGGCGTCATTGTTAATTTTTGTGTAATGTTTGCTCCAGACATGACAGCGTTGTCATTCCTAGGGAATGGTTATGAACTCAAAAACGATAATAAAGTTATGGAAGGGGAAAAAGATGCGACCATCTATCTTTAAAAAAAATGTACTTGCTACTCAAATTGCGATTCTGTTTGGCAGTATAGTGTCAGTGGGTGCTATTGCAGCAGAAGAAATTACTGTTGATGATAACATTGAAAAAATTGAAGTTCGTGGGATGCGTGCCTCCATGAAAGCTTCAATTAACGAAAAACGTTTTGCTAATTCTGTAGTGGATTCAGTAACGGCAGAAGATATTGGTAAGTTTCCTGATGGCGATGTCGGTGAGTCATTAGGTCGTATCCCTGGGGTTGCAGTAAACCGCCAGTTTGGTCAAGGTCAGCAGGTTTCTATTCGTGGTGCCTCGAGCCAATTGACTAGCACATTGTTAAACGGACATTCAGTTGCATCTACTGGTTGGTTTGATCAGCAAGCCATTGACCGTAGTTTTAACTATTCGTTACTACCACCGCAAATGATCAGTGGTATCGAAGTGTATAAATCTTCGCAAGCTGATTTACCTGAAGGTGGTATCGGTGGCACGGTAATCGTTAAGACTCGTAAGCCATTAGACTTAGAGTCAAACACAGTATTTTTAAGTGCCAAAGGTGACTATGGCACGATTTCAGAAGAAACTGATCCTGAATTATCTGGCCTATATAGCTGGAAAAATGAAAACGAAAACTTCGGTTTCTTAATCTCTGGTGCTGGTGCGAACACCCAGTATCAGCGTAATGGTATTGAAACCTTGCTAGGTTGGGGTGAAATTGTTCCTTCTACCTTTCAACAAGACCGTGAACGCACAGCGTTAAACGTCGCCGCGCAATACCGTGCTAATGATGCATTAGAGTTTGGCTTAACCTACACAGGTTTAAGTCTAAAGGCTGATAATGCCAACACATCCATTTTCTTATTCCCAACTCAGCAAGGTGTTAGCACTTGTAATCAAACTAACGCTGCGGGTGTGTGTACAGATATTACTCATACAGGTGTGGATGCTTTCGCTTGGAACCAAACCTGGGCTCGAGAAGCTGAAATGACTTCTGATACCCTTGATTTTAATTTCGCTTATGATAATGAAAATTTCAAAATTGAAGGTAGTATCGGTAATACCAAGGCAGATGGTGGTACCAGTTTAACCTCTAACTACGGTAACTCAATCGGTAAGCCTTCAGATTTTGCTGGCCACTATGATGCAACGGGCAATATCATTGACATCGATATTGCTAATAAAAACTTTAGTGCTGAAGACTACAATGGCCAATTATCTGGCGCGGGTTGGGCATTAAAGAAACAGCCTAATACCGACGAAGAAACCTATGCCCAGTTTGATGTGACAGTGCCAACAGATTTAGGGGCCATTTCGTCAATCAAAACAGGTATTCGTTATGCTGACCACGATGTGACTCAACAAACTGATGCAGCAATAGTTGGTGATATCGCCGTTCATGATGCCTCTTATTATTTTGACGGCACAATGAGCTCGGGTGCTGGTTTTACTTTGCCTAAGCCAAACTTTGATAACATGATTAACGATGCTAAAGCGGCAATTAACGGTTTTACTCGTGACAAGTCTGGTTACGGTACATTGAACGAGAAAAACCTATCAGTGTATGCAATGGCTAACTTCGAGTCTGAAGGCATTCGTGGTAACTTTGGTTTACGTTATATCTCTACCGACATTGAATCTGACTACTATGCACTCAGTTCTACAGGTCAGTTTGCAGATGCAACATCAACAGATTCTGCTAGTTACAGTGATGTGTTACCAAGCTTAAACGTCGCGTTTGATTTAGCTCCAGATCTGATTTTACGTACTTCTGCATCACAAGTAATGTCTCGCCCTAACTATGCAGAGCTATTTGCTACGTCAACATTACCGGGTTTAAACGATGGTACTCCTGGTAACGAGAAGCTTAACCGTGGTTCTGTTTCATTAGACCCATTTAAAGCAACTCAAGCCGACTTAAGTTTAGAGTGGTATTTCAGCGATTCAGGTTTAGCTGCAGCAACTTACTTTATTAAAGATGTAAGTTCATTCATTTCAACTCGTCAAAAGTTAAACCAACAAATTGGTATTAACGATAATGACCTTGCTGCTCAAGGCCAAAGTGCTTGTGGAGTCGGTGTATATGATTGCTGGACGGTAAGTGAAAAATACAATGCTACCGGTGGTCGTATTGAAGGTCTTGAATTGCAACTTCAAGATTCATATGAAAACGGTTTAGGTTACTCTATTAACTATACTTATGCAGATGCAGGTTCTCCTGCTGAAAACTACCCTGATCAAGTGGGTGTGTTCTCTGATTCGTCTAAGCATACAGTTAACTTAGTCGGTTACTATGAGATGGATGCATTTTCAGCCCGCTTGGCCTATAACTGGCGCAGCGAATACATGATGCGTGAATTACCTGGCTTCTATGGTAACCGTCAACATGAAGACTATGGCACACTTGATTTAAGCACAACATACAGCGTGACAGATTGGATGGATATAACGTTTGAAGCTGTTAACTTAACCGAAGAAGACAGCATCCAAACAGGTGTTGCACCACTAGACTCTGAAGTGATTGCTGAGTTTAAAGCAGACTACCCAGTGTGGAGCTTTGAAGGTGAAGCTCGCTATAAAGTGGGTGTCGCATTCCGTTTCTAATCTAATAGATTAATTGAGTCATATACTAAAAGCCCTGCATTTGCCGGGCTTTTTATTGGATTAAGAGGTGATATGAAAATTCAATCAGTTGCGATTGTTGGTGGCGGAACTGCGGGATGGTTGGCGGCCAATCATCTTGCAAAAGCGCTATTTAATCAAAATATTACTATTACTTTGATCGAGTCCCCTGATATTCCAACTATTGGTGTTGGTGAAGGAACCGTACCGACGATCCGTAAAACATTACAAAGTTTTGGCATCAGTGAAACCGAGTTTATTACCCGTTGTGATGTGACATTTAAGCAGTCGATTAAGTTTCAAAATTGGCTTGATAGTCATCGTCATGGCAGAGATAATTTTTATCATCATCTTTTTGACCCTCCGAGTCCAATGGGAGATGATCTATCTTCGTTATGGCTACAAAATCCCTGTGATGCTTACAGTCAGTTAGTCTCCAGTCAATTTGACGTTTGCGAAGCAAACCTTGCCCCTAAATTAATTACAACCCCGGAATATCAGGCCGTACAAGGTTATGCCTATCATTTAAATGCAGCAAAGTTTGCTTTGTTGTTAGCTGAAAATGCCAAACAGAAATTTGCGGTTAATCATGTTAAAGCCAATGTGATCGATACCCGTTTGCACCTCGATGGTAGTATTGCATCATTGGTTTTAGATAAATGTGGCGAGCAGGAATTTGATTTTTATATCGACTGCAGTGGTTTTGATTCAATCTTATTAGCAAAAGCACTGAAGGTTCCGTTTGTGGATAAATCTCAGGAGCTATTTGTGAACAAAGCCGTTGTTGTGCAAGTGCCAACTGAACCTGATGCCATTATTCCCCCTTACACTAAGGCAACGGCTCATCAAGCTGGTTGGATATGGGATATCGCTTTATCAAATCGCCGTGGGGTAGGGTTAGTGTATTCAAGTGCTCATCTCGATGATGAGCAAGCCGAACAAAAGCTCAATTGGTATCTCAGTGGCCAATTAGATCAATACTCGTATCGCACTATTCCAATGAAAGTGGGTTACCGTAAACAGTTTTGGGCTAAGAACTGTGTCGCTTTAGGCTTGGCTCAAGGATTTTTATAGCCCATAGAGGCAACATCAATCATGCTAACGGATTTTGCAGCAGGTTACTTGGCAAGTCGTTTTCCTAGTGATAGTAGCCAATGTGAAAGTTTATCCGAGCGATTTAATCAGACTATGTCGTATGCATGGGAACGGGTCGTTGAGTTTGCCAAAATGCATTATTGTCTTTCTGATCGTCATGATTCAGATTTTTGGATAGATAATCGCGACCCACAGACTATCCCGGCAGGATTAAGTAACAAACTGGCGTTATGGCAAGAGTATGTGCCCTTGAGTGAAGACCTATTTTCTAAATTTGAAGTGTTCAATGTAGAAAATTACCTGTATGTATTGTATGGCATGAAATTTTTGACATACAAGAAAACAATGTCAGAGTCCTCATTAGTGCTCGCTAAGCAGCATGCAGCAAGGATTCGGCGGCACAGCGAACAGTTATGCCAACATTTACCTGCTCACCGAGAGTTACTCAGTAAAATACATCAATATGGTCTGCAGAAAATATGATGACAAATCTATTTGCTGGTGGATATTTAAGCAAGTGGTAAGTTAAAGCGCAAAATCGTTATATTCGTGCTTGTAAAAATTGGTTAACTTGGTAGTTTCAATACTAATTTATTGTAAACAGGTTATAACCAACCTGTGAACGTTTTATCTATCGTCGCGATTACCTGCACAGAGCCGCACCCAAAGGAGCCAAGATGTCCAACCAAATTACTCTACTCGACCCAGCTAAACACAGTGATCTCAAAATAGTTTCTAGTGATTACACACATATAGCAGAACAACATATTGTGCCTGTGACCTTACATGAAATTGGCCGTGCTGCGACAGAGTACCCCATTGTATTTGTTAAAAATAGTGACACCGGTGAGTTTCAATCGGTGGCAATGCTCGGTCTTAAACCCGGCCAAAACCTAAGTGTAAAAGACGGTAAGTGGTTAGGGTTATATATTCCTGCCGTAATCCGTGACTATCCGCTTGGCTTAGTGTTGAATCCAGACGTAAAAGACAAAGTGTGGATTGGTATTCGTGAGCAGTCTAAAGATGTCAGCACTACTGAAGGCCAAGCGCTATTTGAAGCGGAAAAAGAGACCCCATTCTTAGAGGCTCGTAAGCAAGAGTTAATTAGCCATTATGAGCAAGACCAAGCGACAAGAGGCATCTTAGGCTTTTTAGCGGAGCAGGGATTACTCGTAAGTCAAACATTAACCGTAGATGTTGCAGGCGAGAAACGTAATATTAACGGCTTATATCTCATTGACGAGCAAAAATTAAATCAGCTATCCGATGAGGCATTTTTAGAACTAAAAAAACGTGGCATTTTAGGGCCTATTTTTGGCCATCTCGGCTCGTTAAATCAAGTTAATCGACTTGCGCGCATGGAAGTATTAGGCCGCTAGTCAACTGATTATAAAAATGGCGCCTAAATGGCGCCATTTTTAGATAACATGCTTAGTTAAGCCAGCATGATAATGCCTGTTAATATCATTCTAAACGAAATAATTACTTCAGCTTAACGGATTAAAAAAACACCTCAATATCAACCATTGTTGCGGGTTCTAAAATCACTGACGATACGGTGCACATACTCACATACTCATTATCATGCAGTTACAATGGATAACTTAGTCCAACATTCCGCCTAAATATCAGATAAATAGCCACTATTCATTAATGCCAATAAATAACTGAGCAGTCACTATACTGCGATAAAATTCACTACCATTAACATAGTACTGCTTAATAATGGGCTTTACTGAATGTTGTAACAGTCATTTATTATAATTTTTGAGTACTGTTATGAATAATAAAACTGCTGCATAAAATAGAAAACTCAATAAAACTTGCCATTTTGGTCTTATCTGTGCCGCTGAGCATAATGAACCCCTATCGAACATCACTAACCGACATTCAAAAACATTAGTTAAAAATAATATTCAGCAGGAGTAAAGGCCAAATCTACAAATTCGGCGGGGGATAACTTTAGTTTGATTATGAGTTTATGGGGATTTTACGATGTACAGAGCCTTATCTTATTTGTAACAAGTATGTTTGTCATAAATCGAAGTTGAATTTTGTATATCAAGGCGCTCATGTTTTTTATTAAAGCATTGATATATATGGTTGTTAATATAGTTATGTTTGTTTTTGTCGTCTAATGTAAAAAAGCTGGATCTCATTGGTTAAAATTGGTAACTTATGTATGACAGCGTTGTCATTGGCGGTTGTAACGTTGTTACAGTTTAACGTGATGAGGAGTAGCTCTCCCATTCATGTTTGATAGTGGCACTTCAGGTTGAATCATCACTATCCCTTAAGATACTTTTTACTTTCTCCCAAGAAAAAAGTATGGGCTGGTGCATATCTTAAGCGATTTATGTTCCAGCTTTTTTACTGGTAATAAGCAAGTAACCTGATATTAAATAAAGGCTAACTGACACTAAAAATTATGTCAGTTAGCTAAACCGATAACGGTAAATTAGCTGTACTTCTAGATGATAACGAGGACGCAATGAAAACAACTTGGACGTTTAGTGCCATAATTATGTCTTTCTACTTAGTCGCATGTACACCATCACAATCATCAGCGCCTATGTCGGAAATGGCTTTGCAGTCTTGGAGTCAAGATGATTTAGCCAAATTTGCAGATGACGTGAGCGTAACATATCGCTTAGTGTCTAATTTAACCGACGAAGCCTGCGCTGATGGTGCCAAAGCGACTGAGCGTTGTTTTATTGCTGAGATTGATTTCACCAGTTCATACGATATGTTGCTAGCTGATTGGGCTATTTACTTTAGCCAAATGCGACCTGTACAAGCAGTATTAAGTGATGAGTTTACGATTGAGCAAATTAAAGGTGATCTTCATCGAATAACTCCGACCGCCGCTTTTACTGGTTTTCATGCAGGACAAGCCAACACACTGCGTTTTCGTGGCGAATTGTGGCAACTCTCTGAAACTGATGCCATGCCCAATTACTATATTGTGGCTAACGATGCTCAAGGTGTTGAGCTGACCCCGCAAGTGATTAATAGTACTCGTGTACAGCAAGACCCTGAAACCAATATGGAAGTTCGACCTTATGCTCAAGCATTTACCGATGCTAAAAGACAGTATCAGCGCAGCCCAACAGACAAATTAGTCTGGGCTAAGCCGGAAATACTGTTTACCCAAAATAATACGGTATCTGCCGATGCCAGTTTAACCGTTGATTCATTACTACCGACTCCTAAATCGCAAGTTATTGTTGCTAATGGCAAGGCGATATCCTTGCATCAAGGTATTAATATTAGTCGCCAAAACCTGGTCGATGTGCGGCTCGAACTGCACGATATTCAAGCCGCATTAGCTCGCCTGGAGCGCATTGGTGTCAGGCAATCGAGTGCAGGCGTCCCGTTAGTATTCGAGCGATTATCTCAGGACAATAACCAAAGCACAGATCGCTATGAGTTAATTATTAATCAACAAAATATGATCATTAAAGCCGCTAATGCTAGTGGATTTAGTTATGGTATTTCATCGTTAAGTTCATTACTGAATATTGACTCGTTAACCGTTAACCCTATGCAGATAAAAGACAGTCCTCGATACGTTTATCGAGGGATGCACGTTGATGTGTCTCGTAATTTTCACAGTAAGCAGTTTATTTTAGATTTGCTAGATCAAATGGCAGCTTATAAATTAAACAAACTGCATTTACATATGGGCGATGATGAAGGATGGCGATTAGAAATTGACGGTTTACCGGAACTTACCGATGTTGGTAGTAAACGTTGTCACGACTTGTCTGAAACTCGTTGTATTTTACCACAGCTAGGCAGTGGGCCTTTTTCGGATACTAAGGTGAATGGTTTCTATAGCAAAGAGGATTATATTGATATTATTAAGTACGCCAATGCTCGACAAATTCAAGTGATCCCTTCAATGGACATGCCTGGTCATTCACGCGCAGCGATCAAATCGATGGAGGTTCGTTATCGAAATATGATGGCAAAAGCGGATAAACAGGCGGCAAATGAGTTCATATTAGCGGACTCAAACGATACAACACAGTATTCATCGGTACAGTATTACAACGACAACACATTAAACGTCTGTATGGAGTCTACTTACCGTTTCATAGATAAAGTGATTACTGAAATCGCTAAATTACATGAACAAGCGGGGCAGCCGTTAGAGACCTATCATATCGGTGCAGATGAAACCGCAGGCGCTTGGCTTGAGTCGCCTATTTGCCAAGCGTTTATAGCGAGCAACCAATACGGTGTCACTGATATCAATCATGTTGGCGCTTATTTCATTGAACGTGTCGCTAATATGTTAGCCGACAAAGGTATTCAACCAGCAGGTTGGAGTGATGGCATGAGCCACACGAGTCCAGCCCGCATGCCTGCTCATTCTCAAAGTAATGTCTGGGATCTCGTATCACATAAAGGCTATCAACGCGCTCACCAACAAGCTAATAACGGTTGGACGACGGTATTGTCCAACCCTGAAGTGCTTTACTTTGATTTTCCCTATGAAGCTGACCCAAAGGAACATGGTTACTATTGGGGAACTCGAGCCTTGAATAGCCATCATGTTTTTAGCTTCATGCCAGGTAACTTACCCGCTAATGCCGAACAATGGTTCGATATAGAAGGGCAACCTTTTGAAGCCGATGACCGTCCTCAATTAGACGATACAGGCAAGCAAACTAGTGGCCCAATGAAGGCTGGTGAAACTGTTGACGGTATACAAGGGCAAATATGGAGTGAAACGTTACGCAGTGATCAAACCGTTGAGTATATGATTTATCCGCGACTATTAATGTTAGCAGAGCGAGCATGGTATAAACCTGAATGGGAAGTGCCATACCAATACGCAGGGGCTGTGTATAACCAAACAACAGATCATTTCACTACTACAATGCGTCAACAGCAAGCACGTCAATGGCAAAAAATCGCCAACCACCTAGGCAATAAAGAACTGGCAAAGTTAGATAATGCAGGTATTAATTATCGTGTTCCCACCGTTGGTGCAGTAATTAACGACGGCATATTAAGTGCGAATATTGCTTTTCCTGGCTTACAGATAGAATATCGGGAAGGTGATAAGCCTTGGCAAGTATATACCTCGGCGGTGGCGGTGAAACGCCCTGTTGATGTTAGAGCAGTAGCCGCTAATGGTAAGCGAAAAGGCCGAACTCTGCGTGTAGACTAATTGTTAAACCAGTAGACACCCGCGTCGTCAGTATCATATGCGCTGGCGACGTGTTACCCCCTAATATCAGCAGACAATTTAGTTATACAACCTCCTGTTAAATATGATGTAAATATCATTTTTGTTGATTATTAGTGTTTTTTGTTAAAAATTAAATGACAGCGTTGTCATTTTTGGTGTAACATGGCGTTAACTTATTAACAGGCTTGATGACTATCAAAAATAGTAGCGTTAAACAGAATACCAAGAGGACAGTCATGGGTAACAAACAGCCTAACGAACAGCAACTTTATATCGGTATTGATGGCGGTGGCAGTAAATGTCGTGCCACGATTTACTCCGATGACGGTCAACAACTTGGCACCGCAGTGGCTGGTCGTGCCAATCCACTACATGGTTTAGAGCAAACGTTTCAATCAATGATTGAGTCATCACAGTTGGCTTTAGTCGATGCCGGTTTTGCACCTGACACTTGCCATCAGTTAGTTGCTGGTATTGGTTTAGCAGGAGTTAATGTTGGCCAGTTTTATCAGCAAATTATTCAGTGGCAACATCCATTTAAAGCCATGTATCTCACGACTGATTTGCATACAGCCTGTATTGGTGCTCATCACGGTGAAGATGGTGCGGTTATTATTACTGGTACTGGTTCATGTGGTTATGCGCATGTTGGTCAGCAAAGTATTATTTTAGGCGGGCATGGATTTGCATTAGGTGACAAAGGCAGTGGTGCATGGCTTGGTTTAAAAGCGGTTGAGCACGTGTTACTTGCTCTGGACGGTTTTGCATGTTCAAGCAAGCTGACCGAGAGCTTACTGAATTATTTTAACGCTAAAAATGCCATCGATATTGTTGAACAGCTCGCCGGTCAATCATCTAGCGCTTATGCAAAGCTAGCTCGTATCGTATTGATGTGCGCACAGGATGGTGATGCTGTTGCAATCGCTATTGTACAAGATGGAGCAAATTACATAAGCGAGCTTGCTCGAAAACTATTTGTTCTTAACCCAAGTCGTTTTTCTATTATTGGTGGATTAGCAGAACCACTAACACCTTGGTTAGACAATGAGATAGCAAGCAAGATTTCACCCTCTATTTCGCCACCAGAATATGGGGCGTATTTGTTCGGCAAAAAGCAATTTTTAACTCAACCAATAGCTAATGTAAATCATCAATAGAGTGTTTGTTGACGTTAATTGACGTCAACTCAATACCTACAAGGTTACTGGTTAATTCAACATTATTTTATCAAGGTTTATTATGACAATTCTTACAGTTATGGAACAAGAAGCTCGTACCGCACCTCAGAAAATTGCCGAGCAATTGATTGCCAACCAGACTATTACTGACACATTGGGTCAGACCTTACGTGAACTTAAGCCTAAATTTGTCATGATTGTAGGTCGTGGTTCTTCTGATCATGCAGGTGTATTTGCTAAATACTTATTTGAAATCGAAGCGGGTGTTCCTACGTTTGCTGCTGCTCCTTCTGTTGCCAGCGTATACGGTAAGTCATTACAACTTGAGGGAGCATTAGTCATCGTGATTTCACAGTCTGGCCGAAGCCCTGACATTCTTGCACAAGCCAGAATGGCTAAAGCGGCCGGCGGATTTTGTGTGGCATTGGTCAATGATGAGTCAGCGCCTATTAAAGACATTGTTGATGTTGTTGTGCCATTACGTGCAGGCGAAGAAAAAGCCGTTGCTGCAACAAAAAGCTACCTAGCCACTCTATCTGCTATTTTACAAGTTGCCGCTAAGTGGACTCAAAGTGAATCATTAGCGCAAGCGGTAAACTCGTTACCCCAAGCTTTACAAACCGCAGTTGATGCTGAACCGCAACTCACTGCTGAGTCATTGGACGGCGTTAAAAACTTAGTGGTTCTTGGTCGCGGCTTAGGTTATGCAGTTTCAAAAGAAATTGCATTAAAAATGAAAGAGGTCTGTTCAATACACGCTGAAGCATTTAGTAGTGCAGAATTTTTACATGGCCCAGTGACATTAGTTGAAAAGAAATTAGCGATTGTTGATGTATGTATTAACGATGAGTCGTATGCCAGCCATGTAGAACAAATTGCTAATGTTAGGCAGCGAGGTGCTGATTTAGTGCATCTAAATCAAACGTCTGCAGATATTCATCCGCGAGTTGCGCCTTTAGCATTACTGCAGCGTTTTTACATTGATGTTGCCGCAGTCGCAATTGCCCGTGGCATTAATCCTGATCAACCCGCGGGCTTAAAGAAGGTCACTCAAACACTATAGTTGCTTCATTAAAATCGATATAGAGCAGAGAGTATTATGAAACAAATCCTGATTGTTGAGCGATTATTTGATGGTGAGTCATTTCATAAAAATATGGCCGTAACCATAGATGCAGGCAAGATCACTGCTGTCATACGTGCTGAAGATGTAATTGATGTCGAACACCATACCGTCACAAAATTAGCGGGTACGCTCACACCAGGGTTTGTCGATGTGCAAGTGAACGGTGGTGGCGGGGCGTTATTTAATGCTGAGCCTAGTACCGAGTGTATTGAAATTATTGGCCGTGCTCATGCACGATTTGGGACCACAGGTTTCTTACCCACATTAATTACTGATGATGTAAGTATCATGACAAAAGCAGCCGATACGGTTGCGGTGGCTATTGCAAATCAACAAGCTGGTGTTTTAGGTATTCATTTTGAAGGTCCACATTTAAGTGTGCCTAAAAAAGGTGTACATCCACAGTGCTATATTCGGCAAATTAGTGAAAAAGAACTGAGTATTTTTAGTCGTCAAGACTTAGGCATTAAAGTGGTCACGCTGGCGCCTGAAAATGTGTCAACTCAGGTTATTAAGGCACTGGTGTCAGCAGGCGTCAAAGTCTGTTTAGGGCACTCAAATGCTGACTATGACACAGTGAATGCAGCATTAGAGGCTGGAGCTACAGGATTTACCCACTTATATAATGCGATGTCTGCTTTAGGTTCACGCGAACCTGGCATGGTCGGTGCTGCGCTGGAAAGTCAAGATGCTTGGTGTGGCTTAATTGTCGATGGACATCATGTTCATCCTGCGGCAGCAAAAATAGCCATAAATGCTAAGCCTAAAGGTAAAGTCATGCTGGTAACCGATGCTATGCCGCCTGTTGGTATGAGTGATGATGCCAGTTTCAAATTATTTGGTACTCAGGTTACTCGTCATGGGGACAGGCTTAATGCAGCCACGGGAGAATTAGCCGGTTGTGTTTTAGACATGGTTGGGGCGGTGAATAATAGCGTGGCTATGCTTGGATTATGTCATGAAGAAGCTTTACGAATGGCATCGTTATATCCAGCAACATTTCTCGGTTTAGAGCAACAACTAGGTTTAATTAAACCAGGTTATAGAGCAGATCTAGTGTTATTAAACCCAGCCAATAAAGTCAGTCGCACCTATATTGCTGGCAACGTCGTTTTTGCGCAGTAAAGCTTACTGTCTAATTGTGTAAATATGAAAGAGACTATGATGTCAGTTAATCGCAAAATTGAGTCTAATACTCAACGTGATAAGCCCAGCAAACCCAGACTTATGTCACTTGATGCATTACGTGGCTTTGACATGTTTTGGATTATCGGTGGCGAAGGCATTTTTGCCGCGTTATTTGCTTTAACGGGGTGGGCGGGATGGCGTGTTGCTGAAGCTCAGACCCAACATAGTCAATGGCACGGCTTTACCTTTTATGACTTAATTTTTCCTTTGTTTATTTTCTTATCGGGTGTGGCGCTCGGTCTATCACCTAAGCGTATCGACTTATTGGCTTTTCGTGAGCGAATTCCGCTATACCGTTATGCATTAACACGTTTACTGTTACTGATTGCATTGGGAGTGTTATATAACCATGGATGGGGGACTGGGATCCCTATTGACCCAGAACACATTAGATTTTCAAGTGTACTAGCGCGTATTGGTTTTGCATGGTTTTTTGCGGCAATGGTGGTGTGGCACACCTCGCTGCGAGTTCAAATATTAATCACCATATCGATGTTCATTTTTTATATTTTATTACAGTGTTTTGTTGGTTTTCCTGGCGGCCAAGCAGGAGTATTTACTGCAGATGGAAGTCTTAATACTTATATAGACAGTATATTACGACCGGGTATGGCTTATCAGCATCGCGCACTTGATCCTGAAGGCGTGCTATCGACATTCCCCGCTATCATTAACGCATTATGTGGTGTGTTTGTGGGCCAATACATTGTTAAGCCACACCCCAAAGGCGATTGGGCTAAAGTGAGCATTATGATGCTCTGTGCGCTACTTCTGTGGTCCGGCGGGTGGTTACTCGACTTTATTATTCCTGTAAATAAAGATCTGTGGAGCAGTAGCTTTGTACTCGTGACATTAGGGTGGAGCTTACTATTTTTTAGCGTATTTTATGCCATTATCGATGTACTAAAATGGCAAAAATGGTCTTATGTATTTGTTATAATTGGTGTTAACTCCATTATTGTTTATTTAGGAACAAGTATTCTTGATTGGTCTTATATCACTCAAAGCTTGTTAGGTGGAGTGATTCGTTCAGCACCAGCTTCCAGTCAGTTAATGATCAGTGTCATAGGTTTAGTCACAGTGCAATGGCTCGTACTGTGGTGGATGTACCGTCGAAAAATATTCATAAGAGTATAAGGTTAACTCAGCTATTAAAGTGAGTTGTTAGTTATGGATGACAAGGCTGTCTTAGTGGTGAGTGTGTATTAATATTCCTCAGTTAATATTGATATTTCTAAACCACTAAGTCCTCCCTATAAATATAATAATGAGCAGGTTTATGGAAATGACAACAACAAAAACATCGACAGAAAATAGTGTTGTACCAATGACAATTGTGGCAATTTTATTTTTTATTCTTGGCTTTGCTACCTGGTTAAATGGCTCCTTAATGCCTTACTTAAAGCAAATATTACAGCTAAGCCCTTTTCAAGCTTCGTTAATCCTCTTTTCATTTTATATTGCGGTAACGTTTACCGCATTACCCTCAGCCTGGGTTATTCGTAAAGTGGGTTATAAAAATGGTATGGCATTAGGCATGGGAATAATGATGTTGGCTGGTTTATTATTTATCCCAGCAGCCCAAACCCAAGTATTTATATTATTTCTAGTGGCTCAGCTTGTCATGGGGACAGGGCAGACACTATTACAAACAGCGGTTAATCCTTACGTGGTTCGCTTAGGTCCTGAAGAGTCAGCCGCAGCACGTGTAAGCGTAATGGGTATTTTGAATAAAGGCGCCGGCGTGATTGCACCTATGGTATTCACAGCACTTATTTTAGATAGTTTTAAAGAGCGAGTCGGTACTGAATTAACCTCTATTCAAATTGATGAAATGGCTAATAGCTTAATTTATCCTTATCTTGGCATGGCTATCTTTATTGGTGTTCTTGCTTTTGCAGTGAAAAAATCACCTCTGCCTGAATTGGAACAAGAGCAAGCAGAAATCGATTCAGAAAAAGGCCAGATCAAACAAGCTTTGTCTCATCCAAGTTTGGCATTAGGTGTTATTGCTTTATTTGTTTATGTGGCTGTTGAGGTTATTGCTGGCGACACGATTGGAACATTTGCATTGACGCTAGGCGTTGAGAATTACGGGGTAATGACATCCTATACCATGCTGTGCATGGTGCTAGGTTATACCTTGGGCATTATTTGTATTCCCCGTTTTATTTCCCAACCTAATGCATTAATGCTCAGTGCTATTTTAGGACTGATATTAACTGCCGGTATCGTGTTTGGTGATAGCCAGTCTTATGTCATAGCTAACGCTTTATTAGTTCCTTTTGGTGGTGCCCAACTTCCCGATACATTATTGATGATTGCATTTTTAGGCTTAGCCAATGCCATAGTGTGGCCAGCTGTGTGGCCATTGGCACTTTCAGGTATGGGTAAACTGACCAGCACAGGTTCTGCATTGTTAATCATGGGGATTGCCGGTGGCGCTTTTGGGCCACTATTTTGGGGACTAACCAGCTCAGCGACATCCTTAGGTATGCAGGGTGGGTATATGGTGATGTTTCCATGCTACTTATTCATTCTATTTTATGCCGTTAAAGGTCATAAGATGAGACGTTGGAAATAGCGTTTACCGTTTAAAGCGATCTTATCAACCGAAAAAGGGAGCCTAGGCTCTCTTTTTGCTTATAGTATGTCTCTGAAACGCTGTCGTGGATGCGGGTTAATCTAAGCTGGATATATCTTTGATTGTTTATTTGAGGTTAAGTTAATCTGATAAGACAAACTCTTAATCATTTATCCAGTAATATTGATATAGCTAAATTCGTTGTGCTTTATGGGCGAATACCGGGCTTAATGTGAGCTTGTATTATTTAGTAGGTGGGGATAATTAGATACAAAAAAGCCACTCGTTGAGTGGCTTTTTTGTTTTTTATGGTGCCGGCACCAAGAGTCGAACTCGGGACCTACTGATTACAAGTCAGTTGCTCTACCAACTGAGCTATGCCGGCTAATTGTGGTGCCCGAACCCGGAATCGAACCAGGGACACGAGGATTTTCAATCCTCTGCTCTACCAACTGAGCTATTCGGGCAACTAACTAAGTGTTAGTTATCTACTGCAAACTAGGTATTAACTTGGTAATCAATGCCTGTCTCGTCTGGAGTGCGCACATAGTATAGTGATGGATTTTATCGTGCAAGTGGTTTTTTAAATGTTTTCACTCGTTCGGCTAGTTAATGTGCAAAATGATGCTTTTTTATCGATTTTAACCCCAGAAAGTGGTTTGTCAGCATTAATCACCAAGAATAAAGTCATAGATGCTTGCTGACGATTACATAAAAAGTAATCAGAAAATTGAATTTGTCGTTTCTTGATCTGCATTAGACCGATTTTTAACTAATAGTTAGAGTTTTGGCTTTAACGGCCAGCCCGAGTCGTTGATAGTTCATTCTTTACATGTAAAGAAGTGAACTTTTTATAGGGCATTTTATCTTAATTTAGGTTCACTGAAATGCGAGGACATTTACTCAACGGGAGAGAAGTGATTCAGATAGGTCTGAATTATGCCAGCTAATCTAACAACATTAATTGTCCAGCTATGTATAGCCGTTTAATTCAAGGCAGAGTTTATGACATGTCGTTATGCTACATCACGATAACGCAATCTACACTCACCACAGACACTGCCCGAAGCTCTTTTAATCTTATAAATTTTTTACCAGAAATTAGCGCAGCTAGAGACAGAGTCTTTAACACTTGTGTCGCTTGGTTTCATAAAAATTAAACCGGTTAGTTTGAAGAATGTTAACGACGGACGAACAACCGGGCTTGATGATATTTGATTAGTAGTGACTACAATTGATATATGTTTAATTAGAGCTTGCTTAATTATGCGGTCATTCTCTATCTTAAAATCTATTAATTCTATTTTATAGAACGATTTTGGCTATTTTTACTGATTTTCTTTCCCAAAATTAACGTTAAAATGTTGTGACTTGTTTAGAGGAAAGTAAGACATGTTAAAAAACACTCCGACTGGCTATGGTTTAGTGACCATTATGATTCATTGGTTGTCCGCCATCGCTGTTATTGGTCTATTTAGCGTAGGCTATTGGATGGTAGATCTTACCTACTATAGTAGTTGGTACCAAACGGCACCACATCTTCATAAAAGTGTCGGTCTGCTTTTACTTGGATTAACACTATTGAGGTTTGTTTGGCGGACCATATCACATGCTCCTAGTCCATTATCGAACCATCAGCCATGGGAAAAACGTGCGGCTAAGTGGGCGCATACAGCTCTTTATACGTTAATGTTACTCATTATGTGTTCAGGAATTATGATTTCGACAGCTGATGGTCGAGATATTTGGATTTTTGATTGGTTTGCCGTGCCATTTCCTGACGCTTTTATTGATGATCAAGCCGATACCGCTGGAGTGATACACCAATACCTTGCTTACAGCTTAATGGGGTTGGTTGTGTTGCATGCCGCAGGTGCGATTAAGCATCATGTTATTGATAAAGACAACACGCTTAAAAGAATGTTGCTGCCAAGTCGTATCAGCAAATAATCGAATGGTTTAACCGTCGAACCGATTAACCGTTATGTTCGATGTATATCACTACCTATTTATCTACTTGTTATTAACTTAAAGGAATAAAAGTCATGAAAAAACACCTTATAGCAGCACTCATGGGTGCAACGTTTATGTTACCTGTTGCTGTTAACGCTGCCGACTATGTTATCGACACTCAAGGTGCACATGCATCAATTCAATTTAGTGTAAGCCATTTGGGTTATAGCTTTGTGGTGGGACGCTTTAATGAGTTCTCTGGTGACTTCAGTTTCGATGCTGCCAAAGTAGCAGACGGCAAAGTGAATGTTAAAATTAATACTAACAGTGTTGATTCTAATCACGCTGAACGTGACAAGCATTTGCGCAGCGCAGACTTTTTAAATACCAGCAAATTCCCAGAGGCTTCTTTCACATCAACATCGATTGTCGATAAAGGTAATAACCAGTTTGTGATTAATGGTGACTTTACCTTAAATGGTGTAACCAAACCGTTAACTATTGATGCTGTTGCTATCGGTGAAGGTAAAGATCCATGGGGTGGTTACCGTGCAGGTTTTACCGGCACAACCAGTTTTGCGATGAAAGATTTCGGTGTCAAAATGGATTTAGGTCCAGCTTCTGCTAACGTTGAATTAGCCTTGGTAGTGGAAGGCGTTAAACAATAATCTGTCGGATTAGTGATGAATAAAACAAAGCCGCTAAGTTAAGCGGCTTTGTTGTCTAATACTGTTATCGATTATATTGCTAGGTTATTCATCTTCCGCTGGTGGAACATAACCTTCGATTTCAACGTCTTTACCTTCAAATAAAAAGTGAGTCATTTGCTCTTCAAGAAATTTGCGGTCATCAACATTCATCATATTGAGTTTTTTCTCGTTAATGAGCATGGTTTGCTTCTTTTGCCATAAGCCCCAAGCTTCTTTACTGATATTGTCAAAAATGCGCTTACCCAATTCGCCTGGGTAAAGCTGAAAATCTAAGCCATCAGCTGATTTGTTGAGATGTTGACAGTGAACTGTGCGAGCCATGATGATTCCTTACTAACTTTATTAATTACTGTAAACACTAATGTGTCGCGAAAAGTACGGCTAAATTAGCCAAAATGCGTTCTGTGGCTGCTGCCAAGCCGACTTTCGCAGGTTGCTCTATGTTATACCAGAGAGCCGAGGTTTGTTCCATGATGCCAGTAGCTTGAGCAACAGATAGTTCAACTAATACGGGTTGAATATCAAGATGGAAATGACTAAAGGTATGCCTAAACCCTGCAAGCCCTTGTTCAGATTGTGTCAAATTATGCAGGGTTAAATAGTCATTTAATTCTGCTTGATGCTCAAATTGTGGAAAACACCATAACCCTCCCCATATACCTGCTGGTGGGCGCTGGATTAATTGAACTTTTATAGAATCTTCGCTGTTATCAACTAAAACCACCATAAAGGCTGATTTTTCGGGCGTCACTTTTTTAGGCTTTTTACCTGGATATAGGCTTTGATGGCCACTTTGTTGCGCTACACAATCAATTGCCACAGGACAGGCTGCGCAATTAGGTTTGCTGCGAGTACAAACACTTGAACCAATATCCATCATAGCTTGGTTAAACTTTTCAACATTTTTGGCAGGTGTTAACGCATCCGTTAATTGCCATAATTGCTGCTCAACGTTTTTTTGTCCTGGCCAACCTGCAATAGCACCATGTCTGGCCAATACTCGTTTAACATTTCCATCTAAAATAGGGTGGTGTTGACCAAGTGATAATGACAGTATCGCCCCAGCGGTAGATTTACCTATTCCAGATAAAGCCACGGCATCTTCAAACTGAGTGGGAAACTTGCCATCAAAGGCATCACGTATATGCTGTGCCGCTTTATGTAGATTACGGGCTCTGGCGTAATAACCTAAGCCGGTCCACAAATGCAGCACTTCATCTTGATGCGCATTAGCAAGATCGACAACGCTTGGGAAGCGCGCCATAAATTTTTCATAATAGGGAATCACCGTCGCAACTTGAGTTTGCTGGAGCATGATCTCCGACACCCAAACACGGTAAGGCGTTTTATTGAGCTGCCAAGGCAGTGATTTGCGACCATGCAGGTCGTACCAAGCGATAATACGCTCAGAAAATGGGCTTAGATTTTTCATGGGCGCAGTGTAGCCATAGGCATTTTATTACACAAGTAGCCGCGCTATTTAAAAACATAAATTAGCATAAACATGTGCAATCAGTTTAGGTATAATGCGCAACTGACTTTATAAATGATCTATTACAGATAGCAATTGCGTAACGTGCTAGTTAAGAGTGGCTTAATGGCATATAGCCGCTAGCTGATTTTATCACTAGTTACACAGCACAACAGAATACGCAGACAACGAGGCAAAAATGAGCGACGTTACCACAGCTGAATTTAACGAAGAAGGTAAGTATATTCGTAAAATCAGAAGTTTTGTTTTACGCGAGGGCCGTTTAACTAAAGGTCAATCTCAAGCAATTGAAGCATATTGGCCAACAATGGGGCTTGATTACACTCCACAAGCGTTGGAGTTAACTCAAGTGTTTGGTCGCGATGCTGATACCGTGTTAGAAATCGGTTTTGGTATGGGCGCATCATTAGTGCAAATGGCAAAAGCTGCCCCAGAGCAAAACTTTATTGGCATAGAAGTTCATAAGCCAGGTATTGGTACGTGTCTTGCTGATGCTGGTGCTGCTGAAGTCACTAACTTACGTGTATATCATCACGATGCAATGGAAGTGTTAGAGCACAGCATTGTTGATGGTTCACTTGAGCGCGTTCAATTATTTTTCCCAGATCCTTGGCATAAAAAGCGCCATCATAAGCGCCGTATTGTACAAGCTGAGTTTGTACAGCTTATCCGCCGTAAGCTTAAGATTGGTGGCGTGTTTCACATGGCAACCGATTGGGAAAATTACAGCGAGCATATGTTAGAGATAATGAATGCAGCAGAAGGTTATAAAAATCAATCAACAACTGGTACAGTTGTCGAACGTCCAGACCATCGTCCGCTAACAAAGTTTGAAGCAAGGGGCCACAGACTTGGTCACGGCGTATGGGATATCATGTTTGAGCGTATCGCTTAATCACAACTACACTTTCAGCAATCGGAGAATACACCATGGCGCAAAATCGTAGTCGTCGTTTACGTAAAAAATTACGAGTTGATGAGTTTCAAGAGCTAGGTTTTGAAATTAACTGGACCTTTGATGAGTCAGTTTCTGAGCAAGATATTGATAACTTAGTCGATCAGTTTCTTATTGAAGTTATTGAACCTCGTCAATTAGGTTTCCACGGTGGTGGACATAAGCAATGGGAAGGTATTATTGCTACCCAAGCTATTGGTAAATGTACTGATGAAGATACTGCAGAAGTCAAAACATTCTGGAAAGACAAGCCTGTTTCTAACCTTGAAGTCAGTGATTTATATGATATTTGGTGGGGTTAAGCTAAATTGCCAGAGCAATTATTACTTCAGCAAGCTGTCGATAAAGTAAAATCGCTTTTGGGTAAAGGCAAGGTGGCAGGATATATTCCTGCTCTTGCCTGTGTTGACCCTAATAAAATAGGTATTGCAGTCACCACCATTGATGGTCAAACAATTGGTGCCGGTGATTACCTCGAACCTTTTTCAATTCAAAGTATTTCTAAAGTTTTTAGCTTAACTCTGGCACTGAATTTATATACCGAAGATGAAATCTGGAGTCGGGTAGGCAAAGAACCCTCAGGACACTCGTTTAATTCCCTCGTGCAGGTTGAATTAGAGCGCGGTAAACCTCGCAACCCTTTTATTAATGCCGGTGCACTGGTAATAGCCGACTTGCTGCAAGCGCGTCTTGGGGCACCTAAGCATCGTATGTTGGAAGTGGTCCGCCAATTAAGCCAAAACCCAATACTTACTTACGATAAAGTCGTCGCGGACTCTGAGTTCCAGTTCAGCGCCCGCAATGCATCTATTGCTTATTTGATGAAGTCATTTGGTAATTTTGACGGCGACGTTAATACCGTGCTTAAAAGTTATTTTCATTATTGTGCATTAAGAATGAATTGCGCTGATTTGTCTCGGGCTATGTTCTATTTAGCTAATCGTGGTAAAACGCTCGATGGCGACAGTTTAGTATCGCCTGTGCAAACTCGTCAACTCAATGCATTACTGGCAACATCGGGACTATACGATGGTGCAGGTGAGTTTGCTTACCGCGTGGGTATGCCGGGTAAAAGTGGTGTGGGCGGCGGGATTATTGCGGTTATCCCTGGTGACATGTCAATTTGTGTCTGGTCACCTGAGCTTGATGTTAATGGCAACTCACTTGCCGGCACTGCGATGCTTGAGCACCTCAGTCAGCAACTCGGTCGATCTATTTTTTTAGTTTGGTGCAGATAAATTAATTATTATTGAGATTCGTAAAATAGACTACTTTTTGGTTTATTTTACGAATACACTTCCGCTATTGTTTCTCTACTCGGCCATCTTTTTTGTTTTTAAGCTTTTAATTCAATATAAATCAAAATCTTATAGTTGTTGGCATAACTTATGCTTTATACCTTTCATATTCGACCTAATTATTGATATTCGTATACCAAAAGGATTTTTATCATGACTAAGCAAAAGTTGATTTGTGGTTTAGCGTTAACGAGTGTGTTATTCACCGCTGGGGCGTTAACACCTGCAATGGCAAAAATGTCATTGAATGATGAGAAGTGTAACGTAACCCTAAACTACGACGTAACGGTTGAGCCGACTACGCTACAAATTAGCGATAATGGAATCGAAAAGTATCGTGTTGAGTTAGGTCAGCTTTATGTTGAGGGTAAAAAAAGTGACTCTTAATGACAAACAACAAAAATTACTCACCCAGTACTCTGAAGAACTTTCTCGCCAAGTGCCAGATGTTATAGACCTTGTTGGAGATGTTGTTTCTGTGGCTACTCAAGCGGTTAATATGGCGTTAACACCTATTTTTGGTGATGCTGCTAATGTTCATATCGATAAATTAATGGTCGGTATTCAAAAGCGTGTTGATACCATGGCATATCAACAAGGCGATAAATTTTATTTAGGCTCAACAGAAGCATCAATTGAGCAAGCTTTTAACAAAGAGTTTGAGCAAGAAATGGAACAAATGGTTACCAGTTCAATGGGATCATTAATGATGACACTAGGTAGCCAAATAATGTCTTCAGAAGGTGGTTCATTTGAAGAGAAAATGAATGCTTTTTCACAAAAGATGGACAACGTCGGTGCTGACATCGAAAAGCAACTTGAGTCGCAATCGCAAGGTCTTGAAGATCGTGCCGATAAAGTATGTGATAACTTTGCCACTTTATTAGTGCTTGAAAATCAAACCCGTCAGGCTATTCCTGAATTAGCTCCTTACACCTTAGCTAAGTTAGGTGAAGCAGCAAAGTAACCTATATCGATTTACTGTCAATATGTCTCCCCGACACCTGACCTTCCCCTGTGCTCTTATTAAGACACAGGGGCTTTTGCGCCTATTTTAACGATTATGCCGCTATAGCTGGTGTTGCTTTGTTCTGATAAAGAGATTGTCAATTATAAATATAGAACCATATAGGCTTTTTTTGCTATACTGGTGCCAATTATAACAAAGTTACACTCTACTTTAGATGTGGTTATATTTTAGAATCTTCAATTGTTGATGTTGATTGACAGTATTCATGTGTTTTGGTGCTTATTTAGCAGTAAAAACATAACAAGTGAATATTGATTTTGATGCTTGGCAAGGTTTAGTTACTAGAACAGATATCTGAAATTATTATTAATGTCGTAACCAGCTTAAGGCGACTTTCATGTTAGAACTGTTAGAACCTATCGCAATTTTTACTCACGTTGCACGAGCAGGAAGTTTTAGTGCTGCAGCCAGACGTCTTGGCATTTCTAAATCTAAAGTGAGCACTCAAGTTGCAGATCTTGAACATAAACTTGGTGTCCAGCTGATCCAGCGTACAACACGTAGTTTAAGTCTTACTGAAGCCGGTAATTTATTGTATCTTCAGGGTGAAGAATTACTTCGCGATGCAGAGCAGGCCGTATCGAGTGTGCACAACCTGAATGATGCAACTCGTGGAGTATTGAAGGTCGGGATCTCGCAATCATTTGGTACTATGCATATTATCCCTGCTTTACCAGAGTTTATGGCAAGACATCCTGATCTTGAGCTGCAAGTCAGTTTACTTGATCATAAAGTTGATGTTGTCAGCGAAGGCTTAGATTTATTGTTAACCATGTCTGAGCAATTGCCGCTAGGTATGGTGGCAAGACCGCTAATGAAGTGTCAATTTTTGTTAGTCGCATCACCGGGGTATATTGCCCAACATGGTAACATTAGCCGCCCTGAGCAATTAGTCGAACACAATTGTTTGGTGTACCAAGGCGAGTGGCATGAACACAGCATGTGGCAATTTAGAAAAGGTGAAGATTATTGCGAAATTGGCGTGTCAGGCAATTTCCGTGTTGATAATGCTCCAGCATTAAAATCGGCAGCGGTGAGTGGTTTAGGCATTGTGTATTTAGCCAGTTATTTGATGGAAGATGAGATTGCTCAAGGGACTTTAGTACCTTTATTACCCGATTGGCAGTTGACACATAACCTTCCATTACAAGCTGTATATCCTCGTCGTAAACACTTGGCTCCTAAAGTCAGTGCATTTATTGATTTTATTAAAACGCATATTAGTAGCCCGCCATATTGGGACGCTAAGTTCGATCACCTATATAAACTGCGTAAATAACATCAACGCCGGATAATAAGGGCTTATCAAATAGCCATTTTTCCGCGAGCAGGATGATATCTACTCACAATAGGCGTATTGATTTTTCAATACGCCTATTGTGAAAAACATATGACAAGTTTGATGCTGCAAACTTAAAACAAATCGCTTTATTCATATTTACTCCCTCTCTTATTTAGCGCTAATGTTAAGCAAAGTGGAAACATTGTTTTATTTTTAAGACAAAACCTTGCTTGTAGGTTCTATTCTATTTTTATCCCTTTTATATCAAATATTTAAGCTATGTCTTTATTAGTTGATCCGTAACCTGCTAATCAAGGGGTTAGTGATTTACGCTGCTTTAGTGGTTGAAGTCTGTTCTGATATCAATACAATGGTAGTGTGTTGATTCGAAATGATTTGAAGCATGCGTTTGGTTGAGAAATGACCCCTTTTCAATTAAGCGCACAAATCTGCAAGGTAGCAAATTTTGGATCAGAGTTGGCAATGCTTTTCGAACTAAAACAATGCCGGCCTTAAAACCATCATCCTAGTTTATTTGGTTTACCCCAGACTTTGTTCTGGGGTTATTTTTTTGTGGTAATGGTGACATGAAAACGGCAACCTTAGGTTGCCGTTTTACGTTGGTGCAGATGACCCATTGTCAGTTACAGTGAGTTCACTTGTTTAATCCATTTGTTGACTTGCTCTTCAAGTATGTCTAATGGCAATGGACCATTTTTCAAAATTAAAGTGTGGAACTCGCGAATATCAAACTTTGAGCCTAACTCTTTTTTGGCTTGTTCACGCAGCTGTAATATTTTTATCATACCGACTTTATATGCGGTAGCTTGTGATGGCATCACAATATGACGCTCAACCATTTTAATCGCATCGGATTCAGCATTTGGCGTATTTTCAACATAATAGGCAATGCCTTGTTCACGAGTCCACTTTTTAGCGTGGATCCCAGTATCAACCACTAAACGGCATGCCCGCCATAATTCCATCGATAAACGGCCAAAGTCAGAGTATGGGTCGGCATATAAGCCCATTTCCTTAGGGAAATATTCTGAATAAAGTCCCCAACCTTCAATATAAGCAGTATAACCACCAAACTTGCGGAATTTTGGAATGCCTTGTAGTTCTTGTGCTATAGCAATTTGCATATGATGACCAGGGATCCCTTCATGATAAGCCAGCGCTTCCATTTGATACTTTGGCATCGCATCCATTTTGTATAAGTTAGCGTAATAAGTTCCTGGGCGAGAGCCATCTGGTGCAGGTTGATCGTAAAATGCTTTACCTGCAGATTTTTCTCTAAATGCCTCAACTTTTTTAACAACTAAATCGGCTTTAGGTTGAATGGTAAATACTTCGTCTAGTCGAGTCTTCATATTATCTATGATTGACTTAGCTTGAGCTAGATACTCTGCTTTACCAGCATCAGTATCAGGATAATAAAACTGTTTGTCATCACGCATGAAAGCAAAAAATTCTTTTAAGCTACCCGCAAATTGAACCTTTTTCATAATGATGCGCATTTCGTCATGAATACGCTTAACTTCAGTTAGACCGAGATCATGAATGGTGTCTGCACTCATGTTCGTGGTGGTAGTGCGGGCGAGGGCGTTATTATAAAACGCTTCTCCATTAGGTAGCTTCCATACTCCGTCTTGAGTATCGGCAAGTGCTTCGAGCGTCTTGGTATAAGTGATTAACTTTTCATAAGCCGGTTTGACTTTAGTGAGCAGGGCTTGTTTTACTTCATTTAATAAGAGGTCTTTTTTATCATTAGTTATATCGAGTTTATTGATTTTGCGTTTAGCGTCAGCCCATAACGCACTGTCTTTACCTGTATCGCTAAAAGGAGCACCACTAATAATATTTTTGCTGTCGGAAATCACATAAGGGAAAACAAACTTTGGCGCTATGATGTGTTTTTGCGCTCGCGTTTCTAATGATGTTTCTAATTGCGAGAATAGGGTCGGTACCGCGTTTAATCGGCTGATATAGGCTTTAGCATCACTTTCATCTGTTATTTGGTGTTGATTGATAAGAAATGATGCCACCATTGAATGAACACCGTACATTTGGTTCATCGGATAGTTGTAATAACGCCACTGATCGTCACTTATGGTGTTTTCTAAATCGGCCTTTAATAGTTCATAACTTAGCAGTGCTTGCTGATCCAGTTTTGCTGTATCAAGCTGGGTTAGTCTGGTGAGTTGCTCTTTGTTGCGAGCTATGTCGGCATCGGCAGCAGCATCTGATAGGTCATTCCATTTACCGTAATCTTGTTTGATACCAAGGTAAGTTTGATTAATCGGATTTGCCATGACGTTTTCCATAAAAATGGCTTCAAACAATGCATTGGCTTTTTCAGATTCACTATGTTGGGTGGCTAAAGCTGTACTTTCTTGTGGGCTAGACAGCGGCGCATTTTGTAATTGTGCAAGAGCCGATGTACTTAATAAGCTTGATAAAGCAACAGCAACCAGAGTTGTTTTTGTTTTTATAGACATGGATATCTTTCCAAAGTACCTAAATGTAGGAGCACATCCTAATAAAGCTTTGCCTAAAAGTGTGAATAGAAATGTTAGAGGATGTGTATTTGCGGTCGAAGATTTATACATTAATTGATAAGGATTAACTCGCAGTTAACTGTTTATTAAAGTAAACCGCGAGTTATATTGTGCAGTTAAATAAATTGAGACAGTAAATCATTTACAAACATATGCCCTTTAGGCGTCAGCTGCCAGTGTGTTGCGGTCTCGGTTAGTAAGCCTCGTACAATGGATTTTTGCATGCCTTGCTGTACCACTTCTGCCGCTTGCCCGGTGCGCTGTTCAAACTCAGCTTTAGGAATTGGGATCATCAATCTAAGGCGATTCATTAAATACTCTAATGGGCGGTCCTCTTCAATGACATCTGTGGTTTCAAAGGTATATTTATCCGCAGCAAGATAACCTTTTGGATGCTTTATTTTAACGGTACGCACAATCTGATTTGATTCGGGCAGGGTGATTTTGCCGTGAGCTCCACAGCCAATACCAAGGTAGTCGCCAAATTGCCAATAGTTAAGGTTATGACGGCATTGGTAACCAGGCTTTGCATAGGCCGATATTTCGTACTGCTCATAACCTAATGCCGCTAAGCGCTGTTGGCCTTGTTCATAAATTTGCCACAGGTTCTCATCGTCCGGTAATTGAGGCGGCTTTGAATGAAATAAGGTATTAGGTTCAATGGTAAGTTGATACCACGAAAGATGTGGCGGAGCTAATGCCGTGGCGGTATCGATATCATGCATGGCTTCATCAAAGCTTTGATTCGGTAAACCATGCATTAAGTCGAGATTAAAACTCAAATAATCTGCTTGCTTAGCTTTTTGTGCCGCTACTTTAGCTTCATCTTCATTATGGATCCGACCAAGTAAGTTAAGTTTTTCTTTAGAGAAGCTTTGCACCCCAATGGAAAGCCGCGTCACACCCGCTGCACGATAAGCACTAAAGTCATCATGCTCTAATGTGCCAGGATTAGCTTCCATAGTGATTTCTATATCATCTTCAAAAGGGATTAATGCTTGTGCACCATCAAGTATGCGTTGAATTTGGCTAGCATCAAATAACGATGGTGTGCCACCACCGATAAAAATAGTATGGATTTTTCGACCTTGAACATAAGCCAAGTCTTGTGTTAAGTCGTTTAATAACGCATCAACATATTGCTGCTGTGGCAACTCACCATTTTGGCCATGGGAGTTAAAATCACAATAAGGGCACTTTTGTACGCACCAAGGTATATGAATATATAAACTCAGTGGCGGTAATTGCAATGTCATTTATGATTGCTCATCCATTGTTATTGTATTGCTCGACGAACTGTTCGATGTGTTAGTCGATAAGATTATGCCTTGGGCTTGCATGGCGCTCACTAACAGTTTCAGTGCTTTACCTCGATGACTGTGAGCATTTTTCTGATCGCCAGTGAGTTCAGCTGCAGAGCAGTCAAAGCCTTGAGGAATAAAAACGGGGTCATATCCATGGCCTTGTTCACCTTGCGGGGCATGGTTAATGGTGCCTTCCCATGATGCTTGGCAAATAATGGGGGTCGGATCTTTTGCATGGCGCATGTATACCAGCACACATTGAAACCGAGCGCTGCGAAGCGTTTCACCCTGGAGTGCATCAAGTAATTTAAGGTAATTGCTGGTTTCAGTAGCCCCTTCACCCGAATAACGCGCGGAATATATGCCTGGTTGACCTTGTAGTGCATCAACTTCAATGCCTGAATCATCTGCAATAGCGGCTTTTCCGGTAATTTCAGCCGCATGACGCGCTTTAATAATGGCGTTCTCAACAAACGTTGTGCCTGTTTCAGCCACCTCAGAAACATTAAATTGGTTCTGCGGTAGTACTTCAATGTTAAATGCCGCAAGCATTTGATCAAATTCGGCAAGTTTGCCTTTGTTGCCACTGGCAAGAACAATTTGTTGTTTGATTGGAGTCTGCATAGGTTTGCTTTTGAAATGAAGAAAAATTTGTCGTTATTATACGCTAACAAAGCCGCGATGCGCTACGGCGCTAGGAACTCTCGGGCTCGCCAGAGGGCGGACTGCGTCCTGCTAGGTTGTAACTCTGTCACAGCTAAGGACATGCTTCGCTGCTAAGATTGAGTTGCTGCGCGACTAGGCTGTTGATTTTATAGCCTCTAGCCGCCAAGCGTCCTAGCAGCGCAGCGCTCTAGGCTCTTTCGCTTTTTATCGCTTGCTATCGAGATTTTAGGCCTTAATCGACATAAAACTTTTGTTTAAATTTCAATGAAGTGTTTAGTTGTTTGCCGTACTTAATGGCAATCGTAAAATTAACTTCTTGATCGTCACGATAAGGCACTTCTGCTATGTAATAGATTGAGTTTCCTTCACGGATCTCTTTAAAATCAAGCGTTATGCGTGCATCAAGTAGATTATTGGCGATACCCGATATTTCAACTGGCACTGCAGGGTGTCCATCTTGGCTGGTATTGAGAACGGTAATATTAACTAGACCATTATAACTACTGCGTTCAATACCATAGGTTTTGGCTATTTCTGGTGTAATAAAGGTGCTATTGAGCGCCATGTAGTGAATATCGAAATTACCGACTTGCTGTTTTTGTTCTGCCTGAGCTGTACTCGTCATTGCCATCAATGACAATAATAATATCGGTAAAAGTGAGCGAGATAAACGCAATGATTGAAACATGATCTTGTCCTTAGCGAGCTGAGCAATAGGGGTATTATAGATGAGTGAGCTTTAAAAGTGCGGCTATTTCTGCTGGAATAACTTGCGGCTGGCATATTTGTATTTGCTTATGACGGCTATGTTCACCTTTGAGGATATGCACCTGACTTTTTGCCACTTTACAGGCTTTTGCAAGATACTTAGATAAATGAGCATTGGCTTTACCGTCAATTGGAGGTGCAGTTATGGCTATTTTTAATTCGTTACCGTGTAAGCCGATAATTTGATCGCGGCTTGCTTTGGGTTGTAGATAAACAAAAAGCAGCAAGTCACCTTGCTGCTCATCGTTGGAATAGCTTATAGCCGTCATTATTTAGTGATGTCCAACAACTAAATAATCGCCCAAAAAGGGATGTACTGTGCACACAACATATTAATGAAGTTCATGGCAATAAATACTACCAACACAGATAAATCTAAGCCGCCAATTGCAGGCAGTACTTTGCGCACAGGGGCTAAAATTGGTTCTGTTAACTGAGTCATTACCATCACAATTGGGTTGTAACCTTGATTAAACCAACTCAACACCGCTCGAACAAGTAGCATCCAAAAAAGTAATACGCCGGCTTGTTTTACCACAGAAATCACTGAGAACAATACCAAGGTAAGAATATCTACCGCAGCGCCTGCCATGAAAGTAAGTACTAACATTTTTACCATTACGACGATAAAGGCCAGTAACATCGATGAAGTATCAATACGTCCTATCGAAGGCAATAGTCGGCGCATTGGGGCGATAATCGGTTGTGTCGCCTTAACCACAAATTGGCTAAATGGATTGTAAAAATCCGCTCTTGCAAGTTGTAGCCAAAAACGAAGAATGACGATCATTAGGTATAAGTCAAACAGGGTGTTGACTAAAAAACTCATTGCATTCATGGATATTGCCTTACGTTTATGTAATTTAGTGCTTATGTTTATGCTATCTAGTATTTAACACATGCTAGGAACAATGCTTCAATTAACTGAGCTTATGTTTAGCAATACAGTACTAAGCTGCAAATATAATCACTCACCGCTCAGATCCGCGCTATTAAAGCTTAGTTTTACCTAAGCTATTTTACACCAAAGAGGTTAACTTTAAGTTAAATATTAGTTCATCTCATCGCGTTAAAATGTTTTAGCCATTTCTTGGGCGCGGGCAACACAGTTTGTCATTGCTTTATCGACTAATTCCACTAAACCGCCTTGCTGAAAAGTTTCGACGGCTCTGGCTGTGGTGCCGCCTTTTGACATCACATTTTGACGCAATTCTGTCACCGATAATTGCTGGTTTTGAATCACCATCTGCGCGGCGCCTAAGGCTGCTTGTTCTGCCAATAATCTTGCTTTGTCTTCTGCCATGCCCATGTTGACCCCAGAAGCGATCATTGACTCAATAAACAAGAAGAAATACGCAGGAGAACTGCCCGCGAGCGCGATAACCTGATCTAATTCAGCTTCATTATCAACCCAGGTCACTTTGCCGCCACTTTGCATCAAGGTTTCGCAAATCGCTTTATGCTCGGAAGAAATACTATCATCGGCATAAATACCCGTCATACCGTAACCAATTTGTGTCGGAGTATTAGGCATGGTGCGGATAAGTTTTATTGGCTGTTTAAAATAAACAGCATAACGCGATGCAGGAATACCAGCCGCGATAGTAATGATTAACTTATTGGTTAAATCCAGTGAGCTGAGGTCTTCGCAAACGGCGGCCATTAACTGCGGCTTTACGCTGAGTACAATGACATCCGCAGCTTGTGCTGTTGCATTATTATCATGAGAAACATGAATCGAAAAATCTTGCTGCAAAGCATCCAATTTACCTTTACTTGGATTGGTTGCATGAATAAGGTCACTAGGATAGCCATGTTTAACTAAGCCACTAATAATGCTGCGAGTCATATTGCCCGCACCGATAAAACATACTTTTGCTTGAGTCATTGAGTCTGTATCCAATAAATGAGTGAATTTATGTCCAGTTCGTGTGTATGTTACCTAATTCAGTCCTAGGACGCCACGCTTCTGGGTTCTAGGGGCGCTTTGCTCTAGGCTATCAGCTTTATCTCTCGCCAAAGATCGCACTACCGATACGCACCATGGTCGAACCGTTGGCGATGGCGATGTCCATGTCATTGCTCATGCCCATGGAAAGGGTATCAACGCTAGGATACTGTTGCTTAAGTTGATCAAATAGCTGCTTTAACTGCGCAAATTCTTGTTGTTGGATCTGCTCGTCATTAGTGGCGGTAGGAATCGCCATTAATCCACGCAATGTCAGCTGAGATAAAGAGTTGATAGTAAGCGCTAACGTGGCAATATCTTCAGCATTGACGCCCGATTTAGACTCTTCTTGGCTAATATTAACTTGAATACACACGTTTAATGGCGGTTTGTTATTCGGGCGTTGTTCATGTAAACGCTGGGCAATTTTATCGCGACTTAAGGTGTGCATCCAATCAAAATGCTCGGCAACAATTTTGCTTTTGTTTGATTGCAATGGGCCGATAAAATGCCATTCGATATCTGGGTAATCTGCCTGTAAGGCGGTAATTTTAGTTTCGCCTTCTTGAACATAGTTTTCACCAAATAGACGCTGTCCAGCTTGATAAGCGGCAATGATGTCACTGATAGGTTTGGTTTTACTCACCGCCAGCAGGCTTATTTCAGCTGATGATCGTGAACAATTTTGCGCCGCTTAATTCTACTCTGGGCGATTGATATTCTGTCTGCTATTGTTGTCATAATGTTGGTTAAATGGATGTCTCTACAATGGAAATCACTGAATTACTCGCCTTTAGTGTAAAACACAAAGCATCAGATCTACATCTTTCAGCAGGCGTATCTCCTATGATCCGCGTTGACGGTGAGGTAAGGAAAATCAATTTACCTGCGTTAGATCATCAAGGCGTCCATAGTCTTGTCTATGACATCATGAATGATAAACAACGTAAAGACTATGAAGAACATCTAGAAATCGATTTTTCATTTGAAGTGCCTAATTTAGCGCGTTTTCGTGTTAACGCATTTAATCAGTCCCGTGGCGCTGGCGCAGTATTTCGTACCATTCCCTCTGAAATTTTATCGCTTGAGCAACTTGGCGCCCCAGAAATATTTAAAAAAATTGCCAGTTACCCACGTGGATTAGTATTAGTTACAGGGCCTACCGGTTCGGGTAAATCAACGACACTTGCTGCGATGGTCGATTACGTTAATGAAAATCGCCATGACCATATCTTAACCATCGAAGACCCAATAGAATTTGTCCATCAAAATAAGCAATGCTTAATCAATCAGCGTGAAGTTCACAAACATACCCATAGCTTTAATGCCGCATTAAGAAGTGCATTACGTGAAGATCCCGATGTGATTCTTGTGGGCGAGATGCGCGACCTTGAAACGATCCGCTTAGCTATGACAGCAGCCGAAACCGGTCACTTAGTGTTTGGTACTTTGCATACCACCTCAGCCGCCAAAACCATTGACCGTGTGGTCGACGTGTTTCCCGAAGGTGAAAAAAGTATGGTGCGCACCATGTTGTCTGAATCGCTTCAGGCGGTTATTTCGCAAACATTAATCAAGAAGATTGGCGGTGGCCGAGTTGCTGCTCACGAAATTATGATGGGTACTCCAGCAATTCGAAACCTCATTCGTGAAGACAAAGTGGCGCAAATGTACTCCGCTATTCAAACGGGTATGTCTCATGGCATGCAAACCCTTGATCAATGTCTGCAAAACTTGGTCAATAGAGGCTTAATTACCCGTGAAGATGCAATGCAGAAGAGCTCGAATAAACAAGCTAATTTCTAAGGAGCTGGGATTATGGATGTTCGTCCATTTTTAAATTTGATGGTGGAAAAAAAAGCGTCTGATTTATTCATCACTGCCGGTTTTCCACCCAGCGCCAAAATTGATGGTGAGTTACGTCAGTTATCCGAAGATAAATTAACCCCTGAGCAGTCGCTGGTGTTTGTTGAATCTTTAATGAGTGATGTACAAAAGAAAGAGTTTCACGATACCAGCGAGTGTAACTTTGCTTTTGCGGCAAAAGATTTAGGCCGTTTTCGTGTCAGTGCCTTCTGGCAACGCGAATCAGCCGGTTGTGTTATGCGCCGTATCGAAACCCAAATTCCTGAAGTTGACGACTTAAAACTGCCGGCGATTTTAAAAGATTTGGTGATGAGCAAGCGTGGTCTTATCATCATGGTAGGTGGTACTGGTACTGGTAAATCGACATCGTTAGCTGCGCTGGTGGGCTACCGCAATGCACATGCTCGCGGACATATTCTGACCATTGAAGATCCTGTTGAGTTTGTCCATAACCACCGTAAAAGCATTATTACGCAACGTGAAGTGGGCATTGATACCGAATCATTCGATGCCGCACTTAAAAGCTCATTGCGTCAAGCACCTGATGTGATTTTAATTGGTGAAATTCGTACTCAAGAAACCATGGAGTTTGCATTGTCATTTGCTGAAACGGGCCACTTATGTATGGCGACTTTGCATGCCAACAATGCTAACCAAGCACTTGATCGTATTATGCATTTAGTACCAGAAAGTAAGCACAACCAACTACTATTTGATTTGTCATTAAATTTACGCGGTATTGTCGCGCAGCAGCTTATCCCTAAATCAGATGGAACCGGGCGTCGTGCAGCCATTGAAGTGTTAATCAATACTCCTCGAGTGGCCAGCTTGATCGCCAAAAACGAGTTACATTTACTTAAAGAAACTATGGGTAAGTCACGCGAACAAGGCATGCAAACTTTCGACCAAGCCTTGCTCGATTTGTATGTAGAAGGCGAAATCAGTTATGCCGACGCATTACATCATGCCGATTCACCCAATGATTTACGCTTAATGATTAAATTACAAAATAACGAAGCCGCGTCGTCAGGGACAATGGAAGGCATTACTCTAGACATGGATTAGTGATTATCTTAGTCAGTCAATAAGCTGATAATTCATCAAGCTGTTTATTATTAAAGGCCGTAAGTCACATCTTACGGCCTTTTTTGTTACCATGGTCACCATTATTGTTATCATTACTGTGGTTATCATGACTATTGTTGTGAAAGTTGCGATAACAAAAATACATTAAAAATCTTTTTTTCAGTAACCTTATTCGTATTTTTACGTTGTCTGTTACACATTTTTTCACGTTATATAAAATTGTTTTTCAAGGATGTTTCATGCAGTTATGGCAAAAAGTCACCGTCTTATCTTCGCTAATCTTGTTTCCATTCGCGGCCTCAGCAGTACCAGTCACAGATGAAGTCGATATCGGCGGTGCAGTGCGCGTGAACTACGGTTGGAAAGATTACGACAATAACTCCAAACTTGAGTTTGAACTGTTCCGTGCAGATGTTAACTACAAGAGTAAAGATGGCTTATTCGCCTCTGCTCAGTATCGTTGGTATGAAAACATGGACGTAGTGCATCATGCCTACATGGGTTATCAATTTGATGAAGCCCAATCAGTGCAAGTGGGTGTAACCCAAGTGCCATTTGGATTATTACCTTATGCCGCCCATTCATTTTGGTTCGGCGCAACCTATTATCTTGGTTTTGAAGATGATTATGATGCCGGTATCCATTACAAAAATGAACAAGATGGTTGGCGTTATGACTTAGCGTATTTTGCTAATGACGAAATTGGCGACGGTTCTAATTATGATCGTTACTCATTTGATGCGGCCACAACAGCCGATTCACCATATGAAGAGGCAGGACAAATCAACGCCCGAGTTGAACGAGAATTTACCTCTGGTGAAGTGACTCATAAGTTAGGTGGTTCATTACAATACAGCCAATTAGATTTTATGGCTGATGCCGCTACCGTAGTAGGTGAAGACACCAATGGTCTTGCCGCTGCAGCGCATTGGCAACTTGACTGGAAACAATGGCAATTACAGTTACAGTATATTCATTATGACTATGATATAGACAACAGTGAACGTATTGCGCTGAGTGCATTTCAATATCCATTTGAAATTGCTGCACAAGCCGATGTTGCTACCGTTAACATTGCTAAATCGATTGACGTTGATTGGGGTCCAATCTCTAATGTAAATTTTTACAACGATTACAGTCAGGTAATGGCATCGGGTCAAGGGCTTGATGATTCTATCCAGAATGTGACTGGTGTTGCCATCACTGCAGGTAAATTTTATTCTTATGTAGATTGGATTGCCGGTAAAAATATGTGGTTTGTTGATGGCCCAGGCGTTGGTATCAATAATGGTGATACATCATGGCATTCTCGTTTAAACATCAATATTGGTTTCTATTTCTAAAAGGTTTTGATCTCAATAAAAAAGTATCGCGTATAATGTATTGATACTTCATTAGGCACCGATAAATTCATTTAGCGGTGCCTATTCACTTTGAGAAAAGGACACTTAACATGATTAAATTTATTGCCGCAGCAGGCTTGTTTACCCTTAGTGCAGGTGCTTTCGCTGCAAGTTGTCCTGATTATCTCAATGTTGAAGCCCGCAAATTACATTCCGAAGAAAACGTCAATTTATGTGAACTCACCCAAGGTAAAGCAGTATTAATTGTTAATACCGCTTCCCATTGTGGCTTTACACCTCAATTTGAAGCACTTGAAGCCTTGCACAAGCAATATGCCGACAAAGGTTTAGTTGTCATTGGTTTTCCATCAGATGATTTTTTCCAAGAAGAAAAAGACGAAGCTAAAACCGCAGATGTATGTTTCATCAACTACGGTGTTACGTTTACCATGCTGTCAACATCACCCGTGAGAGGCAGTGAAGCCAACTCAGTGTTTAAATATTTAGGTGATAAAAGTGGCCAGCCAAAGTGGAACTTCTACAAATATGTTGTTTCAGGTGATGGCAAAACGGTAAAAGAATTTAGCTCTCGTGTTAAACCCGATAGCGATGAATTGATAAAAGCGATTGAGTCCGTTCTATAAGTGGTTAGCTTATCCAAATGAGTTAGCTAGGATAATTAGTAACTTAGGATAGCGTTAACTAATATAGCTATTTAATCGAGATAATAGTTTAATTGAAATAGACGTTTTAGAGCGCCGATCGATTTGATCATCAAATCGATAACTAGCGCTCTTTTTGTGTTAATCGAAAGCGATATAATTATAATTTCATCTCACAAGTTACTCATACTGTGATGTATTTATAAATCCATACTAATAACGGAGAAGATACTTTGGCTAGATTTTCAGGGCTAGATAAAGAAACCGGTCACAAAGCGCGTGGCAAAACCGGTGTATTATTATTAAATCTAGGTACACCAGATGCACCAACCGCATCAGCTGTTCGCATCTATTTAGCTGAGTTTTTGGCGGATCCTCGTGTCGTCGAAATTCCAAAACTGATATGGATGATTATTCTTCATGGGATTATTTTACGTATTCGTCCAGCTAAATCAGCAGCCTTATACAAACAAGTGTGGACCGAAGCCGGTTCGCCTCTACTCGACATTAGCCAACGTCAGCAAGCCAAACTAGCCAATCATTTACACGCGCAAGGGCATGATGTGAGCGTCCATTTGGCTATGCGTTATGGTTCTCCATCAACGGCCAGTACCCTGCAAGCAATGCACAAACAAGGTGTAGATAATTTAGTGGTTTTGCCTTTATACCCACAGTACGCGGCTCCAACAACGGGTTCGGCATTTGATGCTTTAGCCAAAGAATTAATGAAATGGCGTTATATCCCCGCACTGCACTTTATTAACACCTACCATGACAACCCTGATCTTATCGATGCGCTTGCAGCATCGATTGAAAAAGATTTTGAACAACACGGAAAACCACAAAAACTGGTGATGTCTTATCATGGTATGCCTGAACGCAATCTGCATCTAGGCGATCCTTATTATTGTTTTTGTATGAAGACAACTCGCTTAGTGGTAGAAAAATTAGGCCTAACTGAAGATGAGTATGTGGCAACATTCCAGTCTCGCTTTGGTAAAGCTAAATGGTTACAACCATACACAGACGTAACCATTGGTAGTCTGCCTGAAAAAGGTGTTACCGATATCGCCGTTATCTGCCCAGCATTTAGTGCCGATTGTTTAGAAACCTTAGAAGAAATTAAGGGCGAAAATCGTCACGTATTTGAAGATGCTGGTGGCAAAAACTTTAGATACATTGAATGTTTAAATGACAATGATGATCATATCAATATGATGGCAAATCTTGTTAAACCTTTTCTATAATTATAGGGCGTGACTCCGTCACTGCGAGGGCGCTTCGCTTCTAGGGCGGACTGCGTCCTGCTAGGGACAGCTTCGCTGCTAAGATCCTTGGCCGCTATGCGGCTAGGCTGTTGATTTTATAGAATCTAGCCGCGTAGCGTCCTAGCAGCGCAGCGCTCTAGGCTGTTGCGTACCTAGGCTTTTAGCTTTATATCCTCGCCTCTGCTTTTATGATTTGTTAAACTCAAATAAAGTTTTATTGCTAAAGAAATAATATGAGAATAGATCCTAATATCGCATTAGTTTATAGCACTGATAAAGGTCGTATTGAACAACCTAAACCGCAAGTTGAAGTACCAAGCGGTGATGGTATCGTGCGGATCCACAAAGACAGTAAAGGCCGAAAAGGTAAAGGCGTTAGTGTGATCAAAGGGCTCGAGTTAGATGAAAAAGCCTTAAAAGAGTTAGCGCAAAAACTGAAGAAACAATGTGGCTGCGGTGGTACAGTGAAAGACTTCTGCATTGAGGTACAAACTGACAATCGCGAACAAATAAAATCCATATTAGAGAAGTTGAATTTCACCGTGAAATTGGCGGGTGGATAATACTAGGGCTTGTTGGTCTGTGGTGGTCAATATTTATTCGAACCCTTCGGGCAATCTTTTTAGCGGCTTTATACTGCGTTATCGCCTGTTGATCTAGTATAACTACATCAACAAGTTCTGCCTTGTATGACATGGCTACAAATCGCGGTAAAAATCATCTGGAAAGACCAACAAGCCCAAGGTTAACGCACTATTGGGGAGAGAATATGGATAGCTTAAAAGACCACTTTTTAATTGCCATGCCATCGTTAGATGATACATTTTTTCGAACGCTCAGTGATCTACATTTGCGAGCATGATCAAAAGGGGGCGATGGGCATCATTGTTAACCGTCCAATAGGTTTGGAGATTGAAGAGCTGCTTGAGCAAATGGAGCTGTATTTATCGCCTGAGTTTTTATTCTCCCTCGACAGCCAAGTGCTCATTGGTGGCCCTGTTGCTCCGGAGCGAGGCTTTGTACTGCATACGCCGCAAAAACATTGGCTCAATAGTACTGAAATCAGTGAGGAGACAATGCTAACATCTTCGCGAGATATATTGGCCTCGATTGGCTCAGACAAATCCCCAGAAAATTTTGTGGTTGCGCTTGGTTACGCGGGTTGGAGTAAAAATCAACTGGAACAAGAAATTGCCGACAATACCTGGTTAACGATCAAAGCTTCGGCCGAGTTATTATTTAACGTAGAACCTGAACAAATGTGGCAGTCGGCCACCCAACAACTCGGTTTCGATATTTGGCAAATGTCGAGTCAAATAGGCCATGCTTAACAATAGTTCGCTGCGCTTCTAGGACGGACTTCGTCCTGCTAGGGTCGCTGCGCTGCTAAGATTTATAGAATCTAGCCGCGAAGCGTCCTAGCAGCGTAGCGCTCTAGGCTGTTACTTTTAAAGCGTCCTCTAAAGATCAAACAAAGAGATATACATGCAACCACAAACCGTTCTAGGCTTCGACTATGGCACCAAAAGTATCGGTGTCGCTATCGGTCAAGCCATCACTGCCAGTGCCACGCCTTTATTATCGATTAAAGCGGTTGATGGCATCCCTAATTGGGATGATATCGACAAATTATTGAAAGAATGGCAACCTGATCTTGTGGTTGTTGGCTTGCCATTAAATATGGACGGCACAGAGCAAGAGATGACTCAACGAGCCCGAAAATTTGCTAATCGAATTAATGGCCGATTTGGTGTCAAGATTGCCACCCAAGATGAACGCCTAACCACTGCAGATGCCAAAGCGCGCTTATTCGAATTAGGTGGTTTTAAAGCATTAACCAAAGGCCAAGTGGATGCCGTGTCAGCGGTGTTAATTATCGAAAGTTATTTCGAAAACCAATTCTAACTTAATGCCTATATTCTAGGCCGCTACGCGGCTAGGGCGTGGCTGCGTCACTGCTAGGGCGTGACTACGTCACTGCTAGGGTCGCTTCGCTGCTAGGGCGTGACTGCGTCACTGCTAGTGTCGCTGCGCTGCTAGGATTTTATAGGATCTAGCAGCGTAGCGTTCTAGCATCTAGGCTCTATAGCTTGTCATCGCTGTTTACCACTCTTTACCATTTGTCATCGCTTCATTTGCCCCAAAATGGTGCGATTTTTATTCATCGTTGCACATATCTTCTTATCCTGTTCAATACACCTTTCTACCTCATCTTCATTTTTAAATTAATAAAATCAACTATATCAATGATTAAAGTCTGTTTGTGCTATTAAGGTGCAAACTTATTACGTTTGGCACATATCCTGAATCTATCTTAAGTAAATCGGATTAGATTAAGCGCGATAATGACTCATTCGCTATATTTATTACTTGTATAGCACTTAGCAGCGTAGCGTTCCTAGCAGTGACGAAGTCACGCCCTAGCACCTCGAAGCGCAGCGATCTAGCAGGACGCAGTCCGCTCTATGCTTAGTTTCGTTCAATGATTGAAAAGGACAGGATATGACAACACGACCACTTATCTTTACTGACATAGATGGCACTTTACTTGATCATTTTGACTACAGTTTTAGCCATGCGATTGAAGTGATTGAAGCATTGAATGAACGGAAAATTCCGATTATTGCCAATACTAGTAAAACCTTTGCCGAAATGGAAAAGCTGCAACAAACCATTGGTTTTAATTCACCGTTTATTTCAGAAAATGGTGCGGCAATATATATCCCTATTGGTTACTTTGACCAACAACCACAAGACACATTTACCCAAGGGTATTATTGGGTAAAAGAGTTTTGTCAGCCGCGAGAATACTGGCTTGATTTGTTAACACAACATGCGCAAGCATTTAATGATGACTTTATTGGTTTTTCATCTCTATCAGTTGAAGCATTATGTGAGATCACCGATTTATCGCCAGATAATGCCAGGTTGGCTTTGATTAGGAATTATGCCGAGCCAGTACTTTGGCAAGGCAGTGAAACCAATAAACAAGCCTTTATAGAATTAATGACCCGTGTTGGTGCACATATCCTACAAGGTGGACGCTTTCTTCATGTTGGCGGCGATACTGATAAAGGCAAAGCGATGCAATGGTTAGCGGATGTCTATTCTCAGCAATATAACACTCCCGTGACCACCATTGCACTCGGTGACAGTGGTAATGACAACGCCATGCTCGAAGCCGCTGATCTGGCAATCCAAATCAAATCCCCCGTTCATGAGTTTCCTTCATTAGCGACTAAAAATCCCAGTATCAAAAGTAGTGAATTTGGCCCTAAAGGTTGGGCTGAATGCATTAAGCAAACTCTGCTGTTGTCATCGGCTGAATCACCTGTAAAGCAACTATCATTAGGAGGGGCGTAATATGGCCGATTTTTACCAAAATGGCATTGTCACCACAATGCATAATTTAACCCGACGTAGCCATGAAGAGCTGGAGCAAGATTTAATAACGTTTTCAAAAACACGTCCGTTAGGACTCATTTTGCCATCCTTGTATTCAGAGCTAGAAGGTGATGCCCTTAAAGATATCGTCAGTAAATTAAAACAGGTGCCGTATTTATCCGAAATCGTCATTGGCTTAGATAGAGCCGATCTTAAGCAGTACAAACACGCGTTAAGCTTTTTTGGTGAATTACCACAGCATCACCGCATTTTGTGGAATGATGGCCCACGCTTACAAGCGCTGGATGCAAAATTACAGGCATTAGGATTAGCCCCCAAAGAGTTGGGTAAAGGTCGTAATGTATGGTACTGCATGGGCTATATTTTGGCTTCAGGCAAAACGGAATCGGTAGCGTTGCATGATTGCGATATTGTCACTTACGAAAAGTCGTTGCTGGCTCGTTTACTTTATCCTGTAGCCAATCCACAGTTTCATTACGAGTTTAGTAAAGGCTATTACGCGCGAATTTCGAATGGGCAAATTAATGGTCGAGTGTCACGCCTATTAGTTACGCCGTTGATTAAAGCGCTTAAAAAAGTAGTCGGTTATAACGAATATTTAGAATACATGGACAGTTTTCGTTATCCATTAGCAGGTGAGTTTTCATTTAGACGAGACGTGCTCAATGACCTGCGTATTCCAAGCGACTGGGGCTTAGAAATTGGTGTGCTATCAGAAATGCAGCGCAATTATTCCCATAACCGCATTTGTCAGGTCGACATTGCTGATAATTACGATCATAAACATCAAGACTTATCATTGGATAATGAAGAAGCTGGTTTGTCTAAAATGTCGATTGATATCACCAAAGCCTTTTTCCGTAAACTGGCGACGCAAGGACATACTTTCAGCAACGAATCGTTTCGAACAGTCAAGGCGACGTATTACCGTATTGCACTCGATTATGTCGAAACCTACCATAACGATGCCATCATGAATGGCCTGACCACGGACATTCATTTAGAAGAAAAAGCGGTAGAAATGTTTGCCCAAAATATCGTTACAGCAGGGCATCGCTTTTTAGATAATCCAATGGAAACTCCGTTTATGCCAACCTGGAGCCGAGTGGTGAGTGCTATGCCCGATGTACTTGAACAACTTAAAGACGCAGTTGAAGCCGACAACGCTGAGTTTAGTTAACGTAAACGATTAACGAGGACACTTTATGTCAGTAATGGATGGATTACAGCAAAAGCTGCAGCAACAACTGGGCTGCATTTATAATGATATCGACATTAATATCAGCTTGTCAGCATTGGCAACTCAGCTTATCGATATCATGCGTATCACAGAGTATTGCCAAGTACCTGAGCCTTTTGCAAATCATTGGTCTGAAAAAGACATCATAATGATCACTTATGGTGACAGTGTGATCCAACAAGGCGAGCGACCGCTCACCACACTGGCGCAATTTATCGACAGCTACCTAAGTTGCATCAATGCGGTGCACATTTTACCGTTTTTCCCTTACAGTTCAGACGATGGCTTCTCAGTTATTGATTATTCAAGCGTCAACGAAGGGCTAGGCTCGTGGGCAGACATTAGTGCTATTGCCAGTAAACGGAGGTTAATGTCAGATTTAGTGATCAATCATTGCTCTAGTCGGAGCTTATGGTTTGAGAATTTCTGTAAAGGTGAGGGCATAGGTCATGATTACTTCTTTACTGCCAATCCAAATGATGACTTAAGCGCTGTCGTTCGGCCAAGAACCTCAGCATTATTAAGACCAACAGAAACACCTAACGGCACGGAATATGTGTGGTGCACCTTTAGCCATGATCAAGTTGATTTTGATTTTCGCAATCCACAAGTATTAATCGAGTTTGTGCGCATCATTCGTCAATATTTAGATGCCGGTGTGAGTATTTTTCGCCTCGATGCGGTGGCGTTTTTATGGAAAATAGTCGGTAACAAATCCATCAACTTAGCGCAGACCCATGAGGTTGTGCGTTTATTGCGGACCCTGATCGAGCATGCGCAGCAAGATGCCATTATTATTACCGAAACCAATATCCCTAACACTCAAAACTTAACTTACTTTGGCAATGCTAACGAAGCACATTGCATATATAACTTTTCCTTGCCACCTTTGTTGATCAACAGCCTTATTACTGGCAGCTGTTTGTATTTAAAGCGTTGGCTTATGAGCATGCCGCCCGCTCAAGATGGCACTACTTACTTTAATTTTATTGCTTCTCACGATGGTATTGGTTTACGTCCAGCGGAAGGCTTACTTGAAGATGATGAGATTGATACTCTGGTCGAAACCATGAAACTGTTTGGCGGCCAAATTTCATCCAGAACCACAGAAGATGGCCAGCAAAAACCGTATGAAATGAACATCGCTCTGTTTGATGCACTTCAAGGCACCACCAAAGGCAAAGACTCATGGGGTATGCAGCGTTTTGTGTGCGCGCATAGCATTATGTTAGCCCTAGAAGGCATTCCAGGTATTTATATTCACAGTTTATTGGGAACTCGCAATGACTATGAAAAGCTGGCCAATACTTCGCATAATCGGGCTATCAATCGTCATCGTTGGGATTTCAATCAACTAACAGAACAACTGAGTGATGCTAACAGCGACCACAGCCAAGTGTTAACGACGCTCACTCATCTAATCAATATTCGTACCCAGCAAATTGCATTTCATCCTAATGCGACTCAATTTACCTTGCACCTTGGGTTACAGCTATTTGGTTTCTGGCGTCAAAGTCGTAATCGTAAACAAAGTATCTTCTGCATCAGTAATGTATCGGACCAAATTACTGATCTGCCCATTAATGAACTTAACCTTATTATTGCAGAATACTGGGTCGACCTATTAACCGGGCAGCAAATAGAAGACATCACCCAACCCATGCCATTGCAACCATACCAAACAGTGTGGATTAGTAACTAGGGCGCTAGGTGCTAGGTTCTAGGAACTCGCAGGCTCGCCAGAGAGCGGACTGCGTCCTGCTAGGACAGCTTTGTCGCTGCGCGACTAGTCTGTTGATTTCATAGTCTCTAGCCGCGTAGCGTTCTAGCAGCGAAGCGCTCTAGGCTCTTCAACTATGAAATCTTGTTAACTTGACAACGCCTTTGCTCTCTATAAGCTAATAACAATTAACGTCTTGTTTTTTGGAGCCTGTATGAAAACCCTATTTATCGCTGCTGCAGTATTGGCATTGAGCGCATGTAGTACCTTAAAATCATCTTCAGACTTCGATCCGTCGGTATCATTTAATCAATATAAAACCTACTCATGGGTAGAGAAGAAGGTTGACGATGCGGGCTATCATCTCGATGGACTCATGGATCAACGTGTTCGTGCTGCAATCGAAACCCAATTGAGCCAAAAAGGTATCAGTAAAACAGACAAGCAAAATGCAGACTTGCTGGTCAATTACATCACCAAAGTAGATAAAAAGATCAATATCGACACCTTTAATAGCCACTTTGGTTATAACCCATACTATGGCCCACGCTGGGGATTAGGTGGCAGCCTGCAAACTGAGACCACAGTTCGTGAATACGATGTTGGTACCTTAATGGTCGACTTAGTCGACAAAACAGGTAAGCTTATTTGGCGTGGCACAGTAGCTGATACTGTTCGAGAGCAAAACACCCCTGAAGAGCGGATCCAGATTATCAATCATGCAATTGATACAGTCATGAAGGATTATCCACCTAAGCCGACACAGTAAACGTTGACGTTAAATAAACAACGCTAGTAAAAGCCTCGATTACCGAGGCTTTTTTGTTGCGCGAGAGTCCTCTGTTCATCGGTGTTTGAGCATAAAAGGCTTATTGTGATAAAGCGCATAAGGTTAACGATTTACACTTCAAAACAAGATTATACTGTGAGCATGCATAGAGTCAGTTGACCTTCGCTGATTAAGTTTTGTTCGATGTAAGAGTGTTAATCGAGGTGAGTTGATGTCGCCTAGCAATCTAAGCAACTATCACTTGGAGAAAATGCACTCAACAAAGAGTAAAACGTTTTAGCTGATCCTTCGAGCTGCGTTAGTTGGCCATTTCAAGGGGGTTATTGGCTTTTATGTGGCATAACGCTACCGCAAAGGCCCAGTGTTATCATTTATGTTTTTTCATAAACCAATAATGTGCAGCTACAACAAGCTTGGAAGATCAACAGAGCCTAACCTAGTTGGATCCATACACTCGCAATGATGACATTATCGACTCAAGCTATAGGCCGTAATAGTTAATACCCTAAATGGCACTGGCAAATCTTTCATTCGCTGTCTTGATTTTAATACCGCAGATGTAGTGACAAAAGTGGCATTTTTGACTCTCAAGTAAACCTTTTGCTGTGAATTACTGTTAATTACCACTTTTTAGAACACATAAAACAAAATTAACAGAATGTCATATGTTAAAATTATTTTTTCAACGTCGAATGATAAATCAATTAGTTACTCAATAACGACTTGTGTTTTTGATGAAAATAAAATCAACCGATGATTTAAACGCTGTATTTATAGGCATTAAGGCTTAAATACCCATTCAAAAGGATAGGGAAGTTTGCTAGTATCCTAAGCCGTGAATGGGACGTCACTTGTTCAGACTGATGAGCAAATATAAAAAGAGAGAGATAATGAAATCTTGGTATTTACTGTATTGCAAGCCACGGCATGAAGTCCGTGCTCAGCAAAATTTAGCTTTGCAAGAAGTTGAAAGCTACTTACCAATGATCACCCAACAAAAAACAGTGCGTAACAAACCACAACTGGTTACCGCGCCTCTGTTTCCTAGCTATCTGTTCATCTATTTCGATCCTCAAATCACTAGTGTCAGCAAAATCCACAATACCCGTGGTGCTAACCGCATTGTGGGTTGTCGAGAAGACATGACTCCCATTGACGATAGAATTATTTCGGCACTTAAAAGACGTGTCCAAGGCTATGTGCCAGAAGAGGTCAAGCCGTTAGACAAAGGCGATAAGGTCAAATTTATCGACGGACCGTTTAAAGATCTTGAAGCCATATTTGACGAGAACAATCCTGATAAGCGTTGCCATGTGTTATTTAACATTATGGGGCAGCAGAAACGAATTCTGGTTGAATTGACAAGTTTACAAGCAATATCAGCAACCGATAAACCGACTTAAATAAACTCTTTGTCAGAGAATAGCTGTTTTTGTTGTAGGAAATTGTCCATTTGTAAATTTAGGACTAATGTTTAAAAAGACTTTTTGACCCTTAAACGGTTAAATATTGTTCGTTTAAATAGTGTTTTTACTCTTTTGCAACATTATACAAACGTTTAGGTATTTTTTACTTGAGCATCCTAATCTGTTTTTGAGTATAATTCCGCGCTTGATTAGCGCTTGTTTCAGTTTAAAGCTAATAGAAAAATTAAAGATTCGTACAGCGAAGGGCATGTTGGAAGCCGTAATCCATGGGCGGTAGCGTGTCTTAAATAGGCCGCTTCGCTACTAGGACCTAGAACCTAGAAGTGACGAAGTCACGCTCTCTGGCGAGCCTGCGAGTTCCTAGAACCTTGCAGCGCAGCATCCTCGCATGACGCAGTCGGCCCTTTAGCGAGCCTGCGAGCTCCTACAACCTTCTTATAAAAAATAATATTGGAGATATCTGGTGCTACATAAAACCAAAAACGTGTTACTAGCTGGCTTATCGGCCTTTATTATTTTAACCACCCAAGTGCAGGCTATTACCCCAACACCGCAAATGATTGAGCAGTTTAAACAATTGCCTAAATCTGAACAGGAAAGAGTTGCGCGTCAGTATGGAATAGATCCTTCAATGTTATCAGGCAGTGCCAATAGCGCTGTTAACGTAAGCAACCCTACTGTTGTTGAACCTCGTCAAAATCAATCAAATGAACAGCAACAAAGCGCTAGAAAGAGTGAGTTTGATTTCAATCAAGACAGTGATAAAAACCAATTAAAACGTTTTGGCTACGAAATGTTTGCTGGTGAGCCAACCACCTTTGCACCTGTCACAGACGTACCTGTACCAAGCGACTATATGGTCGGCCCTGGCGATGTGATTAAAGTTCAACTTTATGGCAAAGAAAGTAACGAATACAGTTTAACCATTAATCGTAATGGTACAGTACAAATTCCCGATTTAGGCCCAGTATCTGTTGCTGGACTAAGCTTTGCCGATTTACGTCAAGAATTGTCTAAACGCATAAAGCAGCAAACGATTGGTATCGAATCTAATATCACCATGGGTGAATTACGTTCAATTCGCATTTTCATTGCTGGCGATGCCTACAAACCAGGCTCATATACTGTATCGAGTTTATCAACCATTACTCAGGCGTTGTTTGTGGCTGGCGGTGTTAACGAAATCGGTAGTCTTCGTAATGTGCAAGTTAAGCGTGGCGGTAAGTTAGTCGGCTCATTTGATTTATACGATTTACTGCTGCGAGGCGATGCTTCTGGAGACATCAATCTTCGTTCTGGTGATGTAGTGTTCATTCCATCGATTGGCGGGTTAGTCAGTGTCGCTGGTGAAGTGCAACGTCCTGCTATTTACGAGTTGAAAAAGCATGAAACTATTGCCGATGTCATCAATATGGCTGCCGGTATCAAGCAAGATGCCTATCCTAAAAATAGCAGTATCGAACGTTATAATGCTAATGGTTTGAAAACGATTATTAATGTTGATTTAACCTCAGATAAAGGCAACAACACGATAGCCAAAGCTGGTGATTACATTCGGGTTAAAAGTGCTTCAAATCAATATGAAGACGCCATCACTGTGGTCGGTGCCGTGGTTCGCCCAGGTAAATATCAGTGGAAGCAACAACGTATTAGCGATGTATTACCTTCAATTTGGGGCGATTTATTATTATCTGCTGACCTCGACTACGGTTTAGTGGTTCGTGAAATTAACAAACATGGTGACATCGAAACCTTACAGTTTGCTCCAGGTGAAGCGATTACATCACCTAATTCTATTCAAAACATTGCTTTACAGCCTCGTGATAAAATAATCATCTTTAACTTCAGTGACGATACTCAAAACCGTTTTGAATTGAATTCATTAGTTAAAAAGCGTGTCAGCAAAGTTAAATCACTGAAAAGTGACTCACTACTGGATGCCGATCTGTTTAAAGCTGGATTTGAAACCTTAGACAATACCGTAGCAAGCAAATACACCAATCAAATAGCCGGTGTCGCATTAAATGAGCAATCATCTGAAGAGCAAACGCTGGTTAGCAGCGAAGTGGCTAAAATGCTGTCTAATTTATTTGAAGACCGTGATTTAATCAAACTCAGTAATGTTATGTCACGTAAAGAACTGCTATATCCCATTGTGACCAAGCTAACTCAGCAAGGTAATTCACAACATGGCATTTTGATTGTGGCTATCGCGGGAAAAGTTCGCCATCCAGGCGTGTACCCATTAACAAATTCAGCAAAAGTGACCGACTTAGTTAAAGCCGCTGGCGGCTTACTCGAAGGCGCTTATATTGAACGCGCTGAACTAACACGCACTCATACTACCTCGGCAGTATCCGATATTATTCACCAACAAGTTAACCTTTCTGCTGCGCTTAATGGTAACCAACAAGACAATATCGAGCTGAAAGGTCGCGATATGATGACTATTTTGACCACGCCAGACTGGCAAGAAAGAAAAGTAGTCGAAGTTAAAGGTGAAGTTAAGTTCCCAGGAACTTATAACATCAGGCGTGGTGAGACGTTGTCAGACGTTATCGCTAGGGCGGGTGGCTACACTGAGTTCGCTTATCCTTCTGCGGCGGTATTTGTCCGTGAGTCAGTACGGATGCAAGAACAGCTTGAAATTAAAAAGTTAGCCGATCAACTGCGCCGAGATATCGCTACTCGTGGGGTATCAAAAGATGGCTTAAGCATTAATTATTCCGAAGCACAATTAATGTTAACTGACTTAGAAAATATCAAAGCCGTTGGCCGATTAGTTATAGACTTAAATGCGCTTAAGTTAGGTATTAAAGAAGCTGATGTTCAACTTGAAGACAGCGATGTATTGTACGTGCCAACCATTAAGCAAACAGTTGCCGTTATGGGTGAGGTTCAACATCCTTCAACTCACAGATTTAAAGATGGTTTAACCCTTGGCGACTATCTAGATATGTCTGGTGGCCCAAGAGAGCGCGGTGATGAAGACCGAGTTTATGTTATCAAGGCTGATGGTTCAGTGATGATGCCAACACAAAGTATTTGGTTTAATACCGACTCGCAAATTTCGGCTGGCGACACTGTTATCGTACCGCTAGACACTGAGTACAAAGATAACTTAACCCTTTGGTCGCAAGTGACACAGATTATTTATAATACCGCGGTAGCATTTGCAGCAGTTTCAGGTATCTAAGAACTGGAGGTTCTAGAAACTCGCAGGCTCGCCAGAGGGCGGACTTCGTCCTGCTAGGACGCTAAGCTTCTAGGGTTTTATCGCAGGCCGTAGGCCGCTCTAGCAGCGAAGCGCTCTAAGATTCTAGATACAAGATACTCAATGTCAGAAGGAACTGATATGCGTTTCGAGCAATTGGATGTGTGGAAAAGAGCTTCTAGATTGTCTTGTGAAATTTATCGGTTGACTGAGTCAGTCAGCAACTGGGGCTTCAAAGATCAAATTACACGTTCAGGATTATCTGTTCCCTCAAACATCGCGGAGGGAGAGGAACGTGAAACACTAAAAGAAAAGATAAGGTTTTTGTATTACGCAAAAGGGTCTCTAGGTGAGCTTGTAACTCAGTTATATATCGGAGCAGAAATCGAATACCTTGATAAACAAATAGCTATGTCGATGGTAAAAGAAGCCAAAGAGTTAGCTAAAATATTAGGTGCTCTTATTAAACAAAAACAAGCACAGATTAAAGAAGATAATGCCGATTACCAAACAAAGTGACTAATACGCAAGCTTGTGATTTCCGCTTGTATAGCAGCGAAGCGCTCTAGCCCCGAAACGTCCTAGAATCTAGGCTTTTGCTTTTAAGGCAAGCGATCTAACCAGTAATAAACTTAACACTTAGCAGATTTCTGCTGGTATCTTTTGACCTTATAGCAGCGCAGCGCTTTAGCCGCAAAGCGTCCTAGAACCTAGAAGCGTAGCGCTCTTCTTTCAAGAAAAATAAGACTTATGACTAAACAAAACCTGCAGCCTACTTATGACGCCAACTTTGCATCATCACAACCAATGGTCAGCGTTGAAAGCGACGAAATCGATTTGCGCGAGCTTTTTGCCGTTATTTGGCAAGGAAAATGGTTAATTATCGCCATCACTGCAGTGTTTGCAATCGGTGCGGTTATTTTTGCCATCAACCAGCCTAATATCTATAAGTCAGAAGCGCTATTAGCGCCTGCAGATGCTGAGCAAGGTGGTGGCGGTTTGGCAGCACTTGCAGGCCAGTTTGGTGGTTTAGCAAGCATGGCAGGCATCAACTTAGGCGGTGGCGGTGGGGTAGATAAAACCCAAATGGCTATCGAGGTGATGAAGTCTCGTCAATTTACTAGTAACTTTATTCAAAAACATAATATTTTGCCTGACTTAATGGCGGCAAAAAAATGGAATATGGGTGATAACACAATTAGCTACGATAGTGAGTTATATAATAAAGCTGACAAAACGTGGCTTCGTATTGTCGATGCACCGTTTAAGTCTGAACCGTCAATGCAAGAAGCATATAAAATCTTCAGTAAAATCATTACCGTCAATGCTGCTAAAGAAACTGGTATGGTAACCGTCTCTGTCGAACATATTTCACCGGTGGTCGCTCATCAATGGGTTAATTGGTTAGTACAAGACATTAATAAAGAAATGAAAGACCGCGATGTCGCAGAAGCGACTCGCAGCACAACATTTTTGAAATCTCAAATCGAACAAACAAATATTGCCGATATTCGCTCAATTTTATATAAGTTAATAGAAGAGCAAGCGAAAACGATTATGTTTGCCGAAGTTCGCGATGAATACGTATTTAAAACAATCGATCCAGCATTAATACCAGAAGAAAAATCAAAGCCTAAGCGGGCATTAATCTGCGTGTTAGGCACTATGCTCGGTGGTATGTTAGGCGTCATGTTGGTATTAATTAGATATTTTGTTAGAAAATAAAGTTAACTTCGTCGTCATTCCGGCAAAGCTTTTGAGCTGGAATCTAACGGTTTATATGAGCCTATTTTGGGACTGTTTTCAATAAAACAGTAAAACCAAGCTTCTACAAGGCGGAGCGAGAAGTCGACTGTCTTAAAATGGATAAAATGTGTCTCAGCTTGGTTTGAAAGGCTGAGGTGTGAAAGTGATTTTTAACATCTAATTTTTATATTTTTCTTAGTTAGGACATCTATTCATGAACAGCAATCTTGAAAGTTTGAACATTGGTATTATTGGTTTAGGGTATGTCGGTTTACCTTTAGCAGTTGAATTCGGAAAACAATATAATACTATCGGTTTTGATATCAACGAACCAAGAGTGAAAGAATTAACTTTCGGTAAAGATTCAACTTTAGAGTGTACAAGCGAAGAGTTATCTGAAGCACACTTATTAAAATTCACATCTTCTCTAGAAGATATTAGAGAATGCAACTTTTATATTGTGACTGTACCAACGCCAATTGATAGTAGTAATGCACCAGATTTAACGCCTTTGAAAAGGGCTTCAGAATCATTAGGTAAGATTATTTCAGTAAATGATGTGGTTGTATTTGAGTCGACTGTTTATCCAGGTGCAACTGAAGAAGTTTGTTTGCCTATAATTGAAAGAATCTCAGGTCTCAAGTTTAACCAAGATTTTTTTGCTGGCTATAGCCCAGAACGCATCAATCCAGGTGATAAAGTTAATCGCTTAACTACCATTATCAAAATCACGTCAGGTTCAACACCTGAAATTGCAGATTTTGTCGATACTGTTTACCGCTCAATTGTTACCGCTGGGACACATAAAGCTTCATCGATTAAAGTCGCTGAAGCCGCCAAAGTAATAGAAAATACCCAGCGTGATTTAAATATTGCAATTATCAATGAATTTGCAAAAATTTTTAATCGTCTAGATATAGATACTGAAGAAGTGCTAAAAGCTGCTGGCACTAAATGGAATTTTTTACCATTTAAGCCTGGTTTAGTTGGCGGCCATTGCATCAGTGTCGATCCTTACTACCTTACACATAAAGCAAAAGAAGTTGGCTATATGCCAGAAGTAATCTTAGCTGGTCGACGCATCAATGATGGTATGGGCAGTTATGTTGCAACTCAAATGGTTAAGAAACTTTCGAGCAAAAAAATTCATATAGATGAAGCTAAAGTATTAGTTATGGGATTCACCTTCAAAGGAGATTGCCCAGACGTACGGAATACTAAAGTTATAGAAATAATTAAAGAACTTCAGAGTTTTAATATTAATGTCGATGTTCATGATACATGGGCAAATCCTACAGAAGTTAAACACGAGTACGGTATTGAGCTTACAAGTGAGCTTAAAGAAAACTACTATGATGGAATTATTTTGGCCGTAGATCATAGTGAATTAAAAGAAATGGGTATTGAAAAAGTAAGAGCACTAGGTAAACAAAATCATGTTGTCTACGATGTCAAATATGTTTTCCCTCTTGATGCTGCTGATATTCGTTTATAAGGAATAAGTTAATGAAGAGATTTGCTTTAATTGGGACTGGTGGATACATAGCCCCACGTCATTTGAAAGCCATTAAAGATACTGGTAATGAGTTAGTCGTTGCTATGGATATCAATGATTCAGTCGGCATTATGGATATGCATTTTCCTGAGTCAGAGTTTTTTACTGAATTTGAAGACTTCGCCGCATATGTTGAGGATGAAGCATTAAAAGGCAATAAACTAGATTATATTTCAATTTGTTCACCTAATTACCTACATGCACCCCAAATGAAGTTTGCATTGAAAAACGGGATTGATGTGATATGCGAGAAACCGCTAGTTCTTAGCTCTAAAGAAATTGATATTCTCAAATTATATGAAGAAAAATATGGCGCTAAAGTAAACAGCATTCTTCAATTACGTCTACACCCATCAATTATAGCATTACGTGAAAAGGTTATGAATAGCCCTTCTGACGAAGTGTTTGAAGTAGAACTTACCTATATGACATCTCGTGGCAAATGGTATTTAAAATCTTGGAAAGGTGTGGATGAAAAATCTGGTGGTGTAGCTACTAATGTAGGTGTTCACTTTTTTGATATGCTTCATTTTATATTTGGGGATATTACCTTTAACGAAGTTCACTATAAAGATGAGCAAACTGTTGCAGGTTATTTAGAGTATGAGCGTGCACGAGTTAAATGGTTCTTATCAATTGATGCAAATAATTTGCCCGAGAATGCAATTCAAGGGGAAAAGAAAACTTATCGGAGTATTATAATCGGTGACGAAGAACTTGAGTTTTCAGGTGGGTTTACTGACTTACATACTCAAAGTTATGAGAATGTACTTGCTGGGAAAGGTTATGGATTAGAAGAGAATCGTACTGCTATTGAAACGGTAGAAGGCATTCGCGAGCAAACTGTTGTTTCCAATCCTGAACATTATCACCCATTAATGTCTAAATTAATTTAAACAGATTTGGAGCCTACAAAAATGAATTTTATGAAACATGAAACTGCAATCGTGGATGACGGTGCAGTTATTGGTAGAGACTCAAGAGTATGGCATTGGGTGCATGTATGTGCTGGTGCAAGAATAGGCAAGGGGGTTTCTTTAGGGCAGAATGTTTTTGTAGGCAACAAAGTTACTATCGGTGACAAGTGTAAGATTCAAAACAATGTATCTGTTTATGACAATGTGCATTTAGAGGAAGGTGTTTTTTGCGGTCCAAGCATGGTGTTTACTAATGTATTTAACCCACGATCTCTAGTTGAACGTAAGGATGAATACCGAGATACATTAGTTAAGAAAGGTGCAACACTTGGTGCTAATTGTACAGTTATTTGTGGCATCACGATTGGAGAATTTGCATTTGTTGGTGCAGGAACGGTTGTTAATAAAGATGTTCAACCATTTGCTTTAATGGTGGGTGTGCCTGCAAAGCAGATTGGCTGGATGAGCTCATACGGTGAAAAGTTAGACTTGCCTTTGTCAGGTAATGCTAAAGCAATTTGCCCACATACAAACGATGTATACACTCTCAGTGACGGCAATCTTATTCGTGATGAATTTAAATTATAATTAGAGTATAAAAATGCAGTTTATCGACCTTGAAGCGCAGTATACACATTTAAAAGAAAAAATTGATGCACGCATACACAAAGTGCTTGATCACGGCCAATATATTATGGGCCCAGAGGTGAAGGAGTTAGAAGAGAAGTTAGCTGATTATGTAGGAGTAAAGCATGCCATTACTTGTGCGAATGGAACAGACGCTTTAACGTTAGCAATGATGGTACTCGGTGTTAAAAAAGGTGATGCAGTTTTTTGTCCGACATTTACATTTTTTGCAACAGCGGAAACCATTGCTTACGAAGAAGCGACACCGATATTTGTTGATTCTGATGAGTTGACTTTTAATATTTGCCCAGTTGATTTAGAAAAACGAATTCAAAAGGTAATAGCAGAAGGCAATTTAACACCTAAAGCGATTATCTCTGTCGACTTATTTGGCTTACCTGCAAATTATCCAGAGCTTGAAAGCCTTGCAAAGAAATACGATTTGAAATTAATCGAAGATGCAGCTCAAGGTTTTGGTGGTTCATTAAATGGAAAAATGGCTGGTAGCTATGGGGATATCGCTACAACAAGTTTTTTCCCGGCAAAACCACTAGGTTGTTACGGAGACGGTGGTGCGATTTTCACCAATAGTGATGAATACGCGGCGCTACTTCGTTCGTATTGCGTACATGGTAAAGGCACTGATAAGTACGACAACGTACGTATCGGAATGAATAGTCGTTTAGATACTATTCAAGCAGCAGTTTTATTAGAAAAACTTGCCGAATTCCCAAAAGAATTGATAGCTCGCCAACAAGTTGCAGATAAATATGAAGTAGAATTAAAAGGTCGATTCAAAACGCCTGTAGTGCCTGCTGGGTATACCAGCTCTTGGGCTCAATATACGGTGCTTGATGATAATAGAGATTCTGTAATGGAACAATATAATCAGAAGGGAATACCAACAATGGTTTATTATAGAACTTGTATGCATCAGCAAACCGCTTTTACATATCTTGGATATATAAATGGGGATTTTCCTGTTGCAGAAAATTTAGCTAAAAATGCTTTTAGCCTTCCAATGCATCCTTATTTAAAATGAGATTTTTAAAAAAGTTAATTATTCAAAACCGATTTTTGAATGACCTTGTCTTTAATAAAGGTCTGTTTATAAAATTTAATTTGCGACAATTATTATTTAACTTAGCTATTAACTTTCTCTCTGGTAAAAAGCAAGGGAAGTTTTCTTTTGCTCATTTTTCAAGTCAGATAATTAAGCCTGAGAATATTATTTTGCAAGGTAAAAACAAAGGCAGTTTTTCTAGCTTTGTACTAAGTGGTGGTTGCTATATCCAAGGTGGAAATGGTGTAACTATCGGAGATAATGTTATCTTCGCTCCTAGAGTATCTATAATAAGTGCAAACCATGGGGATGATAGAGAGAAATCTTGGGTTACTGATTCTTCTAAATCTGTCATTATTGGAGATGATTGTTGGTTAGGAGTTGGGTGTACATTATTACCAGGCAGTAGAATTCCTAACGGTTGTACTGTCGGCGCCGGTGCAGTGGTTAATAAGGCTTTCACAGAAGAGAATATGCTGATTGTTGGTGTTCCAGCTAAAGCAATAAAAAAGAATAAGGAATAAAATGAAGATTGTAACAATTGTCGGTGCAAGACCACAATTTATTAAAGCTGCAGCTGTAAGCCGAGCATTCTCTAAGATCAATTCAATAAAAGAAATCATAGTACATACTGGACAGCATTTTGATGAAAACATGAGCAAAGTCTTTTTTGATGAAATGGATATCCCTGTGCCAAAGTATGCACTCGACATTTCATCATTAAGTCACGGCGCTATGACTGGAAGAATGCTTGAAAAGATAGAAGAGATACTTTTAATCGAATCACCAGACTTTGTTTTAGTTTATGGAGATACGAATTCTACTATTGCTGGTGCGTTGGCAGCATCCAAGTTGCATATACGTATTATCCATATTGAAGCTGGACTAAGAAGCTATAATATGCTAATGCCAGAAGAGGTTAATCGAATTGTCACCGATAGGATCAGCACGATATTGTTTTGCCCTTCAGAACAATCTGTTGCTAATTTAAAAAAAGAAGGGGTTGTTGAAAATGTGTTTGTTTGTGGTGATGTAATGCATGATGCATCTATATACTACCAAGGATTGAATCGTTCTAAAATTAAAAATAATTTAAATTTGAATGATAAGTATATACTTTCAACAATTCATAGAGCTGAAAATACTGACGATAAAGTTAAACTTGCTGGGATAATCACGGGACTAAATAAAGTAAATAATAACTATATGAAAGTTATTATGCCGCTTCACCCTAGGACTAAATTCAAACTTCAAGAGCTTGGTATAGATATAGATTTTGAAGTTATAGATCCTGTTGGTTATTTTGATATGATTCATTTGATCGAAAATTCAAACCAAGTCATAACAGATAGTGGCGGGCTACAAAAAGAAGCTTATTTTTTTAAAAAGAATTGTGTTGTCATAAGGGATCAAACTGAGTGGGTCGAACTAACTGATGCTGGTTACAATGTACTATGTAGTACAGACGAAAATGATATTTATAGTTGCGTAGTTAGTGAAAAATTGGAAATCTGCGATAACCTTATCTACGGTGATAGCAATAGTTCTGATAGAATCGCAAATTTATTGGTTGAGAAGTTTTCATGAAGTCTATTTCTATAGTGACTCATTTACCATTTAGAAAAGGTAATCAAAGTCTATTACGTTTTGTTAACATGTTCCTAGCTAGAGGGATAAAGGTAGATTTGTTTACATCAGGCTATGATGAAAATGGGGAAAATATAATCGAAAGTAATTTGTTTACTTTGCATCAATTAAGTGATGGGGGGAATTCAAAATAAACAGTCAGTTGAAGTGACAACTAACTATTCTAAAATACGTTCTGATGACATTTTTATGCCATATGTTAATGGTAGTTTTCTTGGTTTTATTAGGAAAAACCTTTCTTTCCTTGTTAATTTGTATTATCAAAATAGATTGAAAAGTAAAATTATTAATGATTTTGAAGGGGTGATTCTTGAGTCAGACGTCATAATTGGTTATGAAGCTAATATGGCATTTTTGGCTAAATCGCTATCTGTAAAATATAAAAAGGTATATATAAATAAGTACCAAGGAACAATATTAGCTGTAGCTAATAGGTCTATAATTAAGGCTATTCTGTACTACCCGACTTTATTTTGGGGGATTAACTCATCTAATTTATGTTTAATGGTTGATGATGGCACCGATGGTAAATATTGGGCCAATAAGAAAGGCAATACGAAAGTTAGGTTTAAGCCTCATGGCGTTGGTATTGAGGATTATAAGGAAAAGGTTATCCCAGAAAATAGGTATTTAAAATTTACCATTTTCAATAATGCTAGTGGCAGTACATGGAAACGGCCAGATAGAATTATCAGGGCTTTAGCCTTATTGAATAATGATGATTTAATAAGGTTAAATTTCTTAACTACATACTCTGGACCTGATTTAAATGACTTTAAAAAATATGTTAGGGAACTAGGGTTAGAAAATCATGTTGAGTTTCGCCACGATTTAGGTCATGTTGATTGTAACATTATGATAAGACAGTCAAGCTTAGTGGTTATGACGAATGATTTGAGTAATCTAGGTAACCCAATATTAGAAGCTATTTATTATAATAAGCCTTTTATCACACTTGACGACGGTTCTGTAAGTCGAATTTGTAATGAGGATGAAGGCGGGGCATATATTAAGTTAAGTAGTTCAATGGATATGGAATTATCAAAACTGATATCAAGATATATAAATGATGATGAGTTTTATGATCTAAAATATGCACAACTAAAAGATAATATTAATGTCAAAACATTAAAAGAAGAACAAAGTGATGAGTTTAATTGGATTCTTGAGGCATCCCAAGATAAAAGTTAAAGATGTTTTTATAGTTATTTTCCTAAGCTCTGTGTTTATTGATATCGCTAATGGATTTATGCTTACCCGCTTAAATTTCAATGTCCCTATTTCACAGATATTTAAATCGTCTTTGTTGTTGTTTTTTATTTATTATTATACCGTGAGGAAAGGGCGTTTAGATTATATTTTAGCGACTTTATTTTTATTTTTTATATTTTTTATCCCTAATTTAACTATATATCTCAATGATTCACTAAATCAGTCCAATTTTGTTCAGGATATGATTTACGGTGTTAAAATTCTTTACCTTCCAATAATGTATATGGGATTAAGGGCTTTATTTGAAAACAATGAGATATGTAGTGAATCAAGAATTTATTGGCTTTTTAACGTTATATTTTTTGTTGTATTTATTTCGATAGCATTCTCATTATTTGGTTTAGGTAACACACAGTACGGTGAACAGAAAGAAGGAGTTGCTTTTGGTTATAAAGGCTACTTTCTATCAGGTAATGAACTAAGTTATCTTTACTTAGTTGCATATAGTTTTGCACTTAATAGAGTAACTATTTATGGAAAGAAAGCAATTTATTTCATTCTATATTTGATTATTTCATTTGTCACTGCCATTTTTCTAGCTACAAAAACAGCTATGTTAGCTTTTATATTTATCTCTATTTTTCAAACAATCTTAACCTTTTTGTTCTATAAAAAAAATAGTAGTGCAATTATCGTAAAAAGATTGAAGAGTATTAAGTTTACATTGGTTTTTTTATCTATCCCTGTAACCTCAATTTTATCATTTCTTCTTTATGATCGTTTTTTAGTATATTACTCTCGATTAGAATTTTTATATCATCAACAAGGTGCTACGATAACAAGTTTTTTACTTAGCGGTAGAGATCATCGTTATTTAGATTTAATATCTATGTTTGTTGATAAAATGAACCTCATTGATTGGTTGTTTGGAATCGGTCGAATATCATATATTAATTATACTTATGGTGCTCAAAATCAATTTTCAGCTGAAATGGATCTTTTAGACTCACTGATTTCAAATGGGATTGTTGGCAGCTTACTCATCTACTGTTACTGGATTTATCTTTTGTTTATAACATGTAAGTATATGATCTCTAGAAATAGTGATATAGCTGTTCCAACTTTCTTTTCAGTATTTTTATTATTTTCTATAAGCTTTATTGCTGGCCATGTGTTTGCTTCATCCATGGTGTGTATATATATATCATTGCCTATAGCTTATCTCCTTCATAAAGGTTAAATATGTTAGATGTGATTTCTTTTGTTTTTATATTTATAATTTTAGTGATAAATTTTTATGCGTTTTATATAGCGAAAAATTACTTTAATATTTCCATTGATATATATAATCATAAGGCGTTTATTAATTCTATTGAATGTAAATATATTATTCCTTCAAGTGCTATAAGGGAAGCAAATACATACCCACCTGTTATTCATCTATTATACAGAGTGGCTGAATTATTTAATTTAACTCAATATTTTTCATTTGTTTTTTTCTGTTTTAATCAAATAGTGGCTTTTTCGCTTGGATTTTTTTTCTTTGATATAAACTTTGCACTTGAGTTGATGCTCATATCAACACTTTCCACATCTCTTATTCTAGACGTAAGAACTTACAATGCCAGAATGTTAGGAGTTTTTTTATATAATTTATTATTCTTTACCATAATCGTTTCTTTGGACAACTCATTACTCCTAATTCCATTGCAAATTTTACTTTGCATTTGCATTGTTTTTGCGAGTAGATTTTCACACCAAATGATTTGGTTTGTACTATTGCCTGCTTCAATAATTTTAGGTGCTACGGACTTTTTATTTTCATATTTATCATCGGTTCTACTTTTATTTTTTATTTTTAAAGGTCATGGAATAAGTATTGTGAAAGGACATTTAGCACACCTTCGTTATTACTTTTTTAATGGTGTTGAATTCTGGGCTTTTAATAAGTACTGGAGAGAATATGGGCAAACCGCAGAGAAAAGTAGATTTAGTAATTTAATTTATCCTCTTAAGTCATTTAAGATTTTTTTTAGACAACCAGTAACAATCGCTATAGTTTTATTTTTTATATGTGGTTCATTTGCTCCTATTTCTCAAGAGCATAAATTTGCACTGTACTGCCTCGGGTTTGGCACTACTTTTTATTTAATTACAGCGGCATCTGATAGAGTTAATAAATTTATTGGCGATGGTTTTAGATATTGGGAGTATCTTCTTGTTCCCTTTGGTGTGAGTGTTTTTTTTGCACATAGTGAGCTACAAGTTATTATTGCGCTAATTTCATTGGTTGTATTAGTAGTTACACATCGCGATTTGAGACATGTTTCAAAAAACATTCTTAGGACTGGTCGTTCCGGAGATGATAACTTAAAACTGTTATGTCAGGAGTTAGATAAGCTTGATAAAATAAATGTTATGACTTTACCTATTTCTTTGTCTAATATTCTTTCCGTAAATACAAATAAAAAGTATTTTTATGCATATACTTTTTTCGGTTTTTGGTTTTTAAATCGCAAAGGTATATTCCCCTGGTTTAAAAGAGGGAAGAATAATTTGTTAAACAGTAATTATATAAATTACTTAGTAGTTGATAGTAATCAGATTGATGAATTTATAGTTTTGGAGATTATTTCTGAATATGAATTCGTACTCATGTTTAGCTGTGGTCATTATATGGTTTTCAAAAAGAATAACAGGTGTAAGTAGTGCATGGCATTTAAGTTAATACAACTTTTTTTATCAAGTTTTGGAGTCATATTACTTGGAATTTTGTTGTCTAAATATACAGCTAATTATTATCCATTCGAATATGTTGGTTATTTAGGAACAGTAAAGGCTTATTCTGTATTCCTTTCAAATGTTTTTTTATTGGGCTTGAATTACTCTTTTTTCTTTCTAATTAAAAATAGTTCTGAAAATGAAGCAGTAACTGATGTATATCAAAAATCTATAAATTTAATATTCTTAGTTTTTTTGCTTTTTTTATTGGTTCCAATTTGTTATTTTTACTTTAATAAGGCTGTCGTTTCTAGCCACGAAGTGGCTATTGTATCGATTGCTTTTTTTTGTGCACTTGTTTTAAGTGTTTGTTCTGTTCTGGCTAAAAGAGATGCTTACAACAACGATTATGGCCGATTTTTTATTTACACTTCATCAAATAATATTATCCTGTTGCTTTTTGCTTTGCTTGGTAGTTTTTTATATACAGGGATGTTGGTTTTTATTTTTGTTTTATTACTAATTATTTTTATCCTAGCATTCTTTTCCTTTAAATCGCTTAAGCTCGCCCCATGTCTAGATTTTGCCAAGAAGAGTATGTCTTATGCAAAGTTCTTCTATTTGCATCTTTTTTTAAGTACAGGTTTTTTAGCTTTTATTCAGTTTGTTCTAAATAGCAAAAGCATGTCAACGGAATTCAATGCCCTAATTACAATATTTAGTCTGCTAAATGTTGCTACTGTAGTCGTTGGAAATTATATTTTTCCTAAACTTGTCGCTAATTCAGAATCAGAAGGTCACCTATTTCTTTCTGAGTTGACAGCAATATGTGTTTTATTAGCATCTTTTTTTATTCTATTCTTTTTTGATTTTGGAGTGAGGATCATTTTTAAAGAGAATTTTATCCAGCTTACAATTATCTCTGTCTTTTTACTTCAAAGTAAAGTTTTAGAAATATCTAGTGGGATTCTTGGTTATAAATTGAGCTCGAAATTGCAGTTTAAGAAAATATACGTCGGTTTTGCCTTGTATTGTTTGCCAACTTTGGTTGGATTAGCTTTACTTTATTATGATTTAGTTACATTAAATACTTTCTGTCTATCAATTTTGATTGGATGGGCTCTTCATTACCTATATATTGTTATTGTCAGCTACAGTTCTCAAAAATTACGTGGCACCTTTGTCTTTTTAAGCCTTATTTTGGGTTTATCTATACAGTATTATTTTTTAATAGATTTAGTTCAGGGCTTTACTTTATGAAAAACGTACTTTTTGTATCTAATTTTTTCCCAAGTTATAAAACCCCAAATTTTGGCACCTTTGTTAAAACTAGTGCTGTTCAGCTTGAGAGTATGGGTTTTCATTTAGATTATTCTGTAGTAAAAAGCAAGTATAGGGGGGCCAAGAAGTTACTTGAATATATTCAGTTCTTAATTAAAACGCTGTCCAAACTATTTTTCAAAAATTATCATTTTTGTTATGTACATTATTTAACTTATTCAACCATCCCTTTATGTTTCGCACTTCTTTTTGGCGTCAAGTTTAAATTTTTTATTAATATTCATGGTGATGATTTAGCCGGAAACAGGTGGATCCATAAGATAATGGGTTTATCTTCAGGGTATTTGTTACGTAAATCTACTGGGATAATAGTACCAAGTGAACATTTTAGACGCATTTTACTGACAAAATTCCCTAGTTTATTGGGAGATAAAATTTTTGTATCTCCATCTGGAGGAGTGAACGTTAAATACTTCTTTCCTATGTCTATCGATTATACACCAGAATCAGATTCCCAAAAAGTATTTGGTTTTGTTTCTCGAATAGAGGAGGGGAAGGGATGGGAGGACTTATTGAACGCTATAGAGATTCTTCCAAGTAATTTAAATATCAAGTTTGTAATATATGGTTCGGGCAATCAAGAAGTCATGCTTAACCGAAAGTTAGCATCTATGACAAATCGTACATATGTTCATACCTTTGGTGGCGTGACCTATGAAGAAATGCCTAAGGTTTTTAATTCTATGGATTTTTTCGTTTTTCCAACTCACCGAGAAAGTTTAGGTCTTGTTCTCCTAGAGTCAATGAGTTGTGGAATACCTACAATCGTAACTAAAATCAACCCTTTAATAGATATTGTTGGTGATGACTATTCGCTTTTTGCCGACGTTTCCGTACCTAAGTCGTTATCTGAACAAATATTAAAGTGCTATAAGATGAAGAAAGAAGAATATATAGAAATCAAAACTAAAACTCTAAACCTTGCTTATCAGTATGACTCTGTAAAGGTTAGTGAATCTTTGTGTGAATTTATTACTGGAAAATTACGATGAAAAGGAAGAAAACTCTGATATTTATCAGTGGGGAAGGAGGGCATACTTACGAGATGTCTCGTTTGTGCAGTGTCTTAGACAACAATGGAATCAATAGTTACAATTTAGTTCATTTAGGCAGTTTTATTTCAGATTTTAAATTTGATCATCAATATCCTCTTATGGATATAAGGCATAAAACTAGTTTGTTTTTATCAATCCTATATTCGATCCCGATCCTGCTTTATAATATTTTACTTTTTTTTTATTTGATAATTAGGTTCGATGTTAAATGCGTTTTGAGTACGGGACCGGGCCTATGTATTATGCCTTCGGTACTTTTTAAGTTTTTTTGTAAAAGTACTGTAGTGTTCTTTGAGTCTTCTTGTATGTTCTATAGTAAAAGTGTGACAGGTCATATTATGAGTTATGTAGCTAATTACATAATCGTTCAGAATGAAGAGTTGTTACAGGTTTATGATAACTCTCTTTTTTTAGGTCGATTATGAAAATATTAGTCACTGTAGGAACAGGTTGTTTTGATTCCCTAATAGAATGTTGTGATAAAATTGCATGTAATACTGTATATCAGTTCACCTTCCAAATTGGAAAAGGAGAATATCTACCCAAAAACGGTTTTTATTTTGATTTTCAACCTGATTTAGCACTTACGCATTTTGATTTAATTATATCACATTGTGGAGCTGGAACGGTTTATAAGTGTCTTAACAGTAAAATTCCTTTGATAGCGGTGCCTAATTTGGAACGTAGTGATAAACATCAATCTGAATTAGGTTATTATCTTGAAAAACATAACTTTTGTAGCACTTGCTTCGACTTGAAAGAACTGAAAAAATTAATTTTTGACTATAAACAGTGCAATTATAATGAGTATAGTAGCGTTACTTTTTTTGGTGTTAGCCAAGTTATTAAAATCATAAATGATAGTTTTAAGGAGTCCTAATGAACTTACTTGTTACTGGCTCGACTGGGTTTGTTGGGCGTTATTTCTTTAGAACAATTAAGTCATATCCATATCTTGCTTCTTCGCTATCATTTACGAAATTTCTAAATGGAAATTATGATAAGTCTGTTTTTTCAAATGTATCAGTAATCGTTCATTGCGCCGCACGTGTTCACGTTATGAGTGATAAGTCATGTGATCCGCTTGGTGCCTATCGCGAAGTAAATACAACTGGAACTATGAAACTTGCACGGGAAGCTGTCGAAGCAGGTGTTAAACGCTTTATATTTATTAGCTCCATTAAAGTTAACGGTGAATCTACTATTCTCGGTTCTCCTTTTAGTTCAATAGATAATCGGAACCCAGGAGATTTTTATGGCCAATCTAAAGCTGAAGCTGAAGTGCAATTATTACAGCTTGCCAAAGAAAGTGGCTTAGAAGTCGTTATCATAAGGCCAACATTAATTTATGGTCCCGGTGTTAAGGCAAATTTTTCTTCGTTATTAAAATTAGTTTCAAAAGGTTTGCCGTTGCCTTTCGGTAATATAAAGCAGAATAAACGTAGTCTTGTTTCCGTAAAGAATCTTGTTGATCTGATTATGATCTGTGTTGACCATCCTAAGGCTGCAAATCAAGTGTTTTTGGTCTCTGATGATCATGATGTATCTACATCCTCAATGGTAAAGTATATGTCGCAAGCTCTAGGGAAATCGAATAAATTGCTACCAGTACCTTTATGGTGTTATCGCTTAGCAGGTAAGGTAACAGGTAATCCAGGTGTCGTTAATAGACTATTAGGGTCGCTACAGGTAGATATCACACATACTAAGGAAACTTTGGGTTGGGTACCTCCACAAACGCTTAAAGACGGTTTTAAAGAAACTGCAGAAGCGTTTATTCTTAATAAAAGTAAGTAGAGTATTTATATGATTCGTTTAATCGATTTTTTAGCTGCGTTCTTAGGCTTATTGTTGCTTTGGCCTGTTTTGTTTATTGTCACTTTCATTGGTTTTTTTGATACTGGCTCACCGATTTTTGTTCAAACTCGCGTAGGTAAACATAAAAAAGCTTTTAGTCTAATTAAATTTCGTACTATGTCGGTCGAGACTAAATCTGTGGCTAGCCATTTAGCCAGTAATTCTTCAATCACTAAGTTGGGTAGTTTTTTACGTAAGACTAAGATTGATGAATTGCCACAATTAATTAATGTTTTAAAAGGCGAAATGAGTTTAGTCGGGCCTCGGCCTAATCTTTTTAACCAAGAAGAGTTGATTAAAGAGCGTGATGCTTTAGGCGTTTACAATGTACTACCAGGAGTGACCGGGTTGGCTCAGGTGCAGAATATTGATATGTCGACACCAAAGCATCTAGCTGAAACAGACAAAAAGATGATAGATACGTTTACTATTCAGAAATATTTTAAGTATATCTTAATGACGGTTACAGGTAGTGGTTCTGGTGATGCGGTAAAATAATTATATCTATTTTTTAATAATTGATAATACGTTGGTTTGGCATTTGCTATGATAGTTTCTGTGCCAATATACCTTGCTTACTTGGTAAATCGCCTCAGAATTTTGTTATGTCCTTTGCTGTTTCATTATTAAGCTTATATCGGCCAATGTATTACTTAATACTGCGTTGATGTTGTCTTTTTAGTATTACTTCATTTCTATCAATAAAGCACTGTCGTGTTAAACTCTAGTTACACAAGATTTTGGTTTAGATAAGATTTTATTACTATGAATGTTATTAATTTGGAGCGCGAAATGGATTTTTTGCAACGTATTTTCTCTTTACCTCGTCCTCAGAAAAGGTTGGTAAGCCTATTTGTTGATTCATTCTTTCTAGTTTGTGCTTTTTGGACTGCACTTTTGGTGCGACTCGATGATATCAGTGTGTTGGGTAATAGCACCTTTTGGCTGGTGATTTCAATCGTTCTGCCAATAAGTTTAGTATTATTTGCTAAGTTAGGCCTTTACCGCGCAGTGCTGCGTTACATGGGCTTACAAGCGCTTGTGGCCATTGTTATTGGGGTTACGGTTTCAACCATTACATTAGTGTTAGTCTCTTTTTATGCTGAAGCTAATATTCCTCGCACAGTCCCGCTAATATATGCCGCATTTTCATTAGTGTTTATTGGTGGTTCACGAACGATAGTTCGTTCTATTGTTGGTTCTGGGATGAAGCGTACTGGTGAGCCCGTGATCATTTATGGTGCAGGTGTGAGTGGCCGCCAATTATTAACGTCCTTGGTTCAAAGCCATGAATATCATCCTTTTGCTTTTGTCGATGATGATGTGTCATTACATGGCACAGTTATTCAAGGGGTTCATGTTCATTCACCTTCCATTATTCGTAAGTTAATTAAGCAAAAATCAGTCACAAAAGTGCTACTTGCCATGCCAAGCGCCACTCGTGCTAAACGTCAGGCGATATTGACTCGTCTTGAACCTTTAGCCGTTCAGGTACTCACTATTCCTGCAATGGCTGATCTTGTTAACGGTACTAAACTTTATAGTGATATCAAGGAAGTTGAAATTGATGACTTACTTGGTCGTGATGCTGTTAATCCTCGCGAAGACCTTTTGTCTGCCAATATTAAAGACAAGGTGGTTATGGTCACTGGTGCCGGAGGCTCTATAGGTTCGGAGTTATGCCGACAGATTTTGAAACAGTCACCTAAAAAGTTGGTGCTTTTTGAGTTATCTGAGTTTGCTTTGTATGCCATAGATCGTGAATTAAATGCCACAGCTAAAGAACTTGGTTTGAATGTCAGAATTCTACCTATGATGGGTTCAGTTCAGCGTGAAAACCGTGTGCAAGCGGTTATGGAGTCGTTCGGCGTTCAAACAGTTTACCATGCAGCTGCTTATAAACATGTGCCTTTAGTCGAGCATAATGTCGTTGAAGGCGTTCGCAATAATGTATTTGGCACTCTTTATACTGCTAGGGCAGCTATAGCTGCAAAGGTTGAAACATTTGTGTTGGTTTCAACAGACAAAGCGGTTCGTCCAACGAATGTAATGGGTACGACAAAGCGTATGGCAGAGCTCGTTTTACAGGCATTGTCACGAGAGAATAATAAAACCCGTTTTTGTATGGTTAGATTTGGTAATGTGCTCGGTTCATCTGGCTCGGTTGTGCCTTTGTTTAGAACTCAAATTGCTAATGGTGGCCCTGTAACTGTTACTCACCCCGAAATTACCCGTTTTTTTATGACGATACCAGAAGCATCTCAGTTAGTGATTCAAGCAGGTGCTATGGGGAAGGGCGGTGATGTATTTGTACTTGATATGGGCAAGTCGGTAAAAATTGTTGATTTAGCCAAAAAAATGATCCGTTTAAGTGGTTATGAGGTTCGAAGCGAGAAAAATCCTGAGGGCGATATCGCTATCGAGTTTAGTGGATTACGCCCAGGCGAGAAATTATACGAAGAATTACTTATTGGTGATGATGTCACAGGTACTGAACATGAGCGCATCATGACAGCAAATGAGTTGTATTTAACATGGGCTGAGTATTCTGTGATTTTAGACCGTTTAGATTTAGCTTGTCATCAGTTTAACCATGAAGCCATTCGCGATATTTTACTTAACACGCCTACAGGTTTTGCGCCGACAGATGGTATTTGCGATTTGGTTTATCAACAAAAAGCTAAAAACTCCGATGCTGCTAAGAAAGTCATTAACCTTGTATCTTAGTTTTTTATTAGAACTTCTTAGTCGATGAATTTATTTTACACTAATTAATGGTTGGCCAGAGTTTAACCTTAGATTAGGCTCATTTTTACAAGGATTTTAAATGAAAGTAGTTATTCCCGTTGCAGGTCTTGGTACCCGCATGTTGCCGGCAACCAAAGCCATTCCGAAAGAGATGTTGCCTTTAGTTGATAAACCATTAATTCAATATATTGTTAATGAGTGTGTCGCCGCCGGTGTGAAAGAAATTGTATTAGTGACGCACGCCAGTAAAAATGCGATTGAAAACCACTTTGATAAATCCTACGAGCTTGAATCAACCTTAGAAAAACGCGTAAAACGTCTGTTACTGGAAGAAGTCCAAGCGATTTGTCCTAAAGATGTGACCATAATGCATGTGCGTCAAGGCGAAGCGAAAGGTTTAGGTCATGCGGTATTATGTGCTTACCCTTGTATTGGTAATAGTCCGTTTGCTGTAGTGTTACCTGACGTTATTTTAGATGCATATACCGCTAATCAAAAAACTGAAAACTTAGCCGCGATGATAGTGCGTTACAAAGCGACATTTGCTAGCCAAATTATGGTGGCTCCTGTACCTGAATGTGACGTCAACAAATATGGCATAGCCGATTGTAATGGTGTTCAGATAACCCCGGGTGATTCAGCTAAAATCAAAAGGATGGTTGAAAAACCTGCTGTTGGTGAAGCCCCGTCTAATCTAGCGGTTGTTGGTCGTTATGTATTATCAGAAAAGATCTGGCGATTGCTTGCAAAAACACCAGCCGGTGCTGGTGATGAAATTCAGTTAACTGATGCCATTGATATGCTGATTGAACAAGATACCGTTGAAGCCTTTAACATGACCGGTAAGTCACATGATTGCGGTGATAAACTGGGATATATGAACGCTTTCGTTGAATATGGCTTACGCGATGCTAAGTTGGGCGCAGATTTCAAAAAAAGCGTTGAAAAAATTATGCTCGAACAGTAACACTTAATTATCATGTGCTTTTAAACCAACTCTTGTGTAGTTGGTTTTTTGTTTTTTGGAATGAGCCAAAAGCCTAGAGCGCTGCGCTGCTAGTTTGCTACTAGATGCTAAGAATAGGGCGCCTGCGGCTGCTAGAAGTTATACAATCAACAGACTAGTCGCACTGTGACTCAATGTTAGCAGCGGAGCTGTCCCTAGAAGCGAAGCGATCCTAGTAGGACGTAGTCCGCTCTCTGGCGAGCCTGCGAGTTCCTAGAACCTAGCAAGACTAGGTACTTAATTTTTTATATTGGAGTTTTTATGTCTCGTAAGTATTTTGGCACCGATGGTGTCCGTGGAAAGGTGGGGACGTTTCCTATTACGCCTGATTTTGCTATGAAGTTAGGTTGGGCTGCTGGCAAAGTATTAGCCTCAACCGGTACCCAGGAAGTTTTGATTGGTAAAGATACTCGAAGCAGCGGTTATATGTTGGAGTCTGCTATTGAGGCTGGTTTGTCTGCTGCTGGTGTGAATGTAGCTTTAATTGGCCCTATGCCTACGCCAGCCGTTGCATATTTAGCCTCGACCTTTAGAGCAGATGCGGGTGTGGTGATCAGTGCCTCACATAATCCTTTTTATGATAATGGTATTAAGTTTTTCTCGAATTCGGGCACTAAGCTTAATGATCAGCAAGAGCTTGAAATTGAAGCCTTACTTGACCAGGCGTTAAATCACAATGCAATGGAATGTGTTTCATCTGAATTGTTAGGTAAAGTCCGTCGTATTACTGATGCTGCTGGTCGATACATTGAGTTTTGCAAAGGCGTATTTGCTAAAGATTTAACCTTAGCAGGCCTTAAAATTGTCGTCGATAGTGCTAACGGTGCGGCGTATCATATTGCGCCCAATGTATATCGTGAGTTAGGTGCTGAGGTGATTAGCATTAATGATAAGCCTAATGGCACTAATATTAATGATCATTGCGGCGCGACCCATTTAGACAGTTTGCAAACAGCAGTTATGGTACATGAAGCTGATTTAGGCATTGCGATGGACGGTGACGCTGACCGAGTGATGTTTGTTGACCATAATGGCCATGTAGTGGACGGCGATCAAATTTTATATATTTTAGCTAAGTCGGCCAAACAGCAAGGTACAATGACAGGCGGTGTCGTCGGCACGTTAATGTCTAACCTTGGTCTTGAGATCGCGTTAAAAGAAATGGATATTCCATTTAAGCGTGCCAAAGTGGGTGATCGTTATGTGGTTGAGCAATTAAATTCTACGGGATGGCGCATTGGTGGCGAAGGTTCTGGGCATATTCTACATCTTGACCATGCCTCTACTGGTGATGCTGTTGTGGCATCATTATTAGTATTACAAGCGATATTACAATCTGGCGAGTCATTAGCAGAGATAGTATCGGGTATGAAAAAGTTACCTCAAGTACTGCTTAATGTTCGCCTAACCGCTAACAACGCTAATGAAATCCTAGCATCAGCAGCAGTAAAGCAAGCTGTAATAGAAGCCGAAGCCGTACTTGCCGATAACGGCCGTGTGTTATTACGCAAATCAGGTACTGAACCGCTAATCCGTGTAATGGTTGAATCAACAGATCCTGAAATGTCGCAAGCTCAAGCAGAACATATAGCTAAAGCTGTAAAAGCATAACGTTTAGGTAATGACCTGAAGATTAGCTTGTTCGCCATTTTCTAAAAGTGGCGAACCTAAATTTATCTAACTGCTATGTTGAGGTTTATCAAAGCAGTAAATTTAATACTTACTAGATACAGTGAAGATAAAACTGCCTAAAAGTTGAGTGAAATTATTTAAGATGCGTCATTAGATTGAAAGCAATAGTCGCTGTTATTGATGATAAAATCTAAGTAGAACCTACTTTTAGACAATTTCAGATGCTTTGGAAACACAAGTATAAAAATGAATATTTTAGTCACCGGTGGTGCAGGTTTTATTGGCTCTGCATTAGTACGCCATATCATCAATAACACTCAAGATAGCGTCATTAATGTTGATAAATTGACCTATGCAGGTAATCTTGAATCGTTAGCGAGTATAGCGTCAAGTGATCGATATGTGTTCGAACAAGTCGATATTTGTGACCGTGCAGAATTAGCTCGAGTGTTTAAACAACACCAGCCAGATGCAGTGATGCATTTAGCGGCAGAGTCTCATGTTGATCGTTCTATTACCGGACCATCTGACTTTATACAAACCAACATAGTTGGCACTTATACGTTACTTGAAGCGACGAGAGATTACTGGAATACCTTATCTGTAGATGCCAAGCAAGCCTTTCGTTTTCATCATATATCTACAGATGAAGTATACGGTGATTTACCTCATCCTGATGAGCAAGAAGGCCTAGCAGTAAATCAAGAGTTGCCGTTATTTACTGAAATTACCTCGTATGCACCAAGTAGCCCTTATTCAGCATCTAAAGCATCAAGTGACCACTTAGTCAGATCGTGGTTGCGCACATACGGTTTACCAACCATTATCACTAACGGCTCAAACAACTACGGTCCATACCAGTTTCCAGAGAAGTTGATCCCATTAATTATTATGAATGCGTTAGAGGGTAAATTATTGCCCATTTATGGTAAAGGTGATCAAATTCGTGATTGGCTCTATGTAGAAGACCATGCTCGTGCACTTTATAAAGTGGTAACACAAGGTAAAGTCGGTGAGACTTATAATATCGGCGGACATAACGAAAAACGAAATATTGAAGTGGTACAGGCTATTTGCAGTATTTTAGACACCCTAGTGCCTACAGACACTTTATACGCTGAGCAAATCACTTATGTTACAGACCGTCCTGGACATGACCGTCGTTATGCAATTGATGCAAGTAAAATGAGCAATGAGCTTAACTGGCAACCACAAGAAACATTTGAGACAGGCTTACGTAAAACCATTGAGTGGTATTTAATAAACCCAGCTTGGTGCCAACATGTACAGGATGGTTCATACCAACACGAACGTTTATGCATAGATGCTTGATGTATTTTTTAACTTTTTTGCTAGAACCTAGAACCTAGAACCTAGAACCTAGAACCTAGAACAGGACATTTATGAAAGGAATTATTTTAGCGGGTGGTTCTGGGAGTCGTTTATACCCACTTACGCGAGGTGTATCAAAACAGTTATTGCCTGTTTACGATAAACCAATGATATATTATCCCTTGTCAACATTAATGCTTGCAGGAATAAGCGACATATTGATAATTACCACGCCAGAAGACAGAGAAAATTTTAAACGTTTACTCGGTGATGGAGCTGATTTTGGTATCAATTTAACATATGCAGTGCAACCTTCACCAGATGGACTCGCTCAGGCATTTTTGATCGGTGAAGCATTTATCGGTAAAGACAGTGTTTGTCTAGTCTTGGGTGATAATATTTTCTATGGTCAATCTTTTAGTAAAACACTTAAGAGTGCGGCTAATAAAACACACGGAGCAACCATTTTTGGCTATCAAGTCAAAGATCCAGAAAGATTTGGTGTAGTTGAATTTGATGAAAATATGAAAGTCATATCAATTGAGGAAAAACCTACCAAGCCTAAATCAAATTATGCAGTTACAGGCTTATATTTCTATGATAACAAGGTTGTTGAAATGGCAAAGCAAGTTAAGCCATCACTCCGTGGAGAATTAGAAATAACGACGCTAAACGATATGTATTTAAATCAAGGTAATTTGAACGTTGAGCTACTCGGCCGAGGCTTTGCATGGTTAGATACTGGCACTCATGAAAGTTTACACGAGGCCTCTTCTTTTGTGCAGACCATTGAGAATGTTCAAGGGTTAAAAATTGCTTGTTTAGAAGAAATAGCTTGGCGTAATGGTTGGTTAAATTCAGAGCAGCTTGCTGAAATAGCGATACCGTTAATGAATAATCGTTATGGTCAATATTTAAATCGTTTAATTAACGAGGCTTAAGCATGAGAATATTGGTCACAGGTAAAAATGGCCAAATTGGTAGGTGCTTAGTTGAGCAACTTAGCACTATGTCAGATATCACCTTGTTGGCATTAGATCGTGACCAGCTTGATATTACAGACTCTATTAACGTCAATAAGGTTGTTGCTGAATTCATTCCGAATATCATTATCAATGCTGCTGCCTATACTGCGGTTGATAAAGCCGAACAAGAGCGTGAATTTGCTTATGCTGTAAATCGTGATGGACCTTATAACCTTGCTGTTGCAGCGAATAATATCAATGCCACTATTATTCATATTTCGACCGATTATGCTTTTGCTGGCGATAGTATTGCAGCTTATGTTGAGACAGATAACACCGAACCTCAAAGTGAGTATGGTCGTAGTAAACTCGCTGGTGAACAAGCCGTTGAACGAGCGTGTTCGCGGCATATTATACTAAGGACCGGGTGGGTATTTGCCGAACACGGCCATAATTTTGTCAACACCATGCTGCGCCTTACTAAAACCAGAGACACTTTAGATGTTGTAGCTGATCAGTTTGGCGGCCCAACCTATGCGGCTGATATTGCCAACGCGATTATCATTATCACGAAACAGCTGGCTAATGGTAATCAAGCTTATGGGCTATATCATTATTCAGGTTTTCCTTATGTAAGCTGGCATGCTTTTGCTGAAAAGATATTCGAACTGGGGTTAGCGCAAGGTATATTGAAGCAATCAATTCAAGTTAACCCAATAACAACTCCAGATTACCCGACACCCGCAAAGCGCCCGGCAAACTCACAGTTAAATTGTCATAAAATTAAGCAAGAATTTGGTATCGTTCAAAGTGATTGGCAAGCAGCGTTAGTCAGAATTGAAGAGTATTCACGATGAAAGTCATCGCTACAAAAATTCCAGATGTGAAGATAATAGAGCCAAGCGTGTTTGGTGATGATCGTGGCTTTTTTATGGAGACTTGGAGTCAGCAACAGTTTGAAGCACTCGTGACAGGCAAGCCTACCATTTTTGTTCAGGATAACCATTCAAAGTCAAACAAGGGAATATTACGCGGTTTACATTATCAAACAAAACATACTCAAGGAAAGCTGGTACGTGTCGTGAGCGGTGAAGTGTTTGATGTGAGTGTGGATATTCGTAAAGGCTCACCTACCTTTGGTCAATGGATCGGTGTTTATTTGTCTGCCGACAACAAACGTCAATTGTGGATCCCTGAAGGCTTTGCGCATGGTTTTTATGTAACAAGTGACCAGGCGGAATTTATTTACAAATGTACTGATTACTATTGCCCTGAATCTGAAGTGAGTATTGCCTGGAATGATCCCGCTATTGGCATTAATTGGCCGTTAGATAAGCCACCTTTATTATCAAATAGAGATGCACATCAAAGTATATTGCTCAAGTACGCACAGTGTTTATAACATTTAGCAGCCTTTATTGGTTTACCATGTTTAAAAGAGCTGTTAACTGAGCCATTAGCATGATTATTCACTCAGTCATTAATGTTACAAACTAACCTCTGGCTATTTATATCAACTGTATATTGGCTTTGTTACTCTGCTTTTTAATATTTTCTCCGCTATATCCATTATCCATCTGGCTTACCTCTCTGATGCATAGCATCGTTCAACCCTTGCTATGTACTTTTACCGATAATATTTTCATGGAACAGATAAGCCTGAACGAGTTATCTGATCTTCGAAGCCCCAATTATCAACCTTTTCAAACCTCATATTTTCTTCATTATTTTCGTTTCGCTTCGCTGGTAAGATTCTAGGTTGCTATGCGGATAGTGCGCTTAGCTTCTAGAACGGACTTCGTCCTGCTAGGGACAGCTTCGCTGTGCGATTTGCTTTTATAGAATCTAGCCGCGTAGCGTACTAGCAGCGCAGCGCTCTAGGCTGTTGCTAAAATTTTGTCGCATCTAGCAGCGCTCTAGGCTTTATTATTCCTTACCGATAACAATATCTGCCGTGGGTATGAGTTTTCTATATTCCTGTGCTAGTGCCTGTTTGGCTTCATCATCGCCGTGGACGATTCGTAAGCGGTCAATGAACTGGTGAAGCTTATTCTGCTTCACCTAAATCAACATTCCACGGCAGCAAATCAGTCATATCATCTAATGGTGCACGCTTGGGTAATTCCGTAAATAGATGACGGAAATAGTAGTAGGGATTCAAATCATTGGCACGGCAGGTCATCACCAGGCTATATAAGTTCGCACTGGCTTTAGCGCCACCCACCGACGTCGAGAACATCCAATTTTTTCGTCCTGTGGTAAATGGCCTTATATCTCGCTCTGTAACATTATTATCAATACTGATATCCCCATCTTCAAGATAGGTCAGTAATTTGGGCCACTGATTTATGGTGTAAGTGATGGCTTTGCCCAATGCCCCTTTAGGTAAAACATGTTGGCTGTTCAGCCAAGCATAAAATTCATTGAGGATAGGTTCGGCCTGTTGCGTTCTCAACTGTTGACGCGCTTGGGAAGTTAAGTGTTTTGCCTGTTTTTCTATCCCGTAAAGTTTGGCTATGTAACTGAGCGCTTTTTCGGGTTTACCTTTTTTTGAAGGCGATGCTTTTTGAGCATCGGTAAATTTCCTTCTCGCATGTGCCATACAAGCGGCTTTGAGTGACCTGTTCAAGCGTATTGTAAGCACTGTAGCCATCGGTCAGGAGGTAGCCTGAGTATCCCGTTAGGAAATCCTTTACACAGGCAGCGGCACGACTCGGTTGATAGTCGTAAATAACCGCTGGGTTTTCTGCAAATTCACCACTGCGGTAAACCCACATGTACGACTTAGTTTCGGCTTTTCTGTCTTCTTCTCGAAGGACTTGTACCGTTGTTTCATCGGCACAAATCAGCTTTTCGCTCAGGAGCTTATCCTTCATTGCATCGATAATGACTTGGACTTTATCACCTAGCTGTACACACCAATTTGCTAGCGTGCCTCTGCTTATATCAATTCCTGAGCGATTTAACATATCAACCTGGCGATACAGTGGTAATGCATCCACGTATTTAGCCGTGACAATAGCGGCAAACGTTTCAGCACTGCCCATGCTTTTAGGCAACATACTCGCAGGCTTAGGGGCCGTAATGACTTTATTGCTGACGTGTGTTTTTTCACATTGACGACACGTGTATTTGGTACGCTCATGACGGATAACGCTGACTTTCTGTGGAATGATTTTGAGCTCTTCGCTGACTTCTTTTCCGCATTCATGAAGGGGTGTTTGGCAACATTCACAACAAGGGGCACTGAGTTCGTGCAGATAAACTTCACGCTCAAGCGCTTCAGGTAACGGTTTTCTGCCTGTTTTAGCCTTGCTCTTATTTACGTTGGGCAACGCATGTTGCTGCTCAGCTTCGTTAAACGTGCCTTTGGCTACCTTTTCACTTTGTGATGAAAAACGTTTTGATTTACTTAAGTTGAGTTGTTCAATAAGCAGCTCAATTTGAGTTTGAAGCTCACTCACTTGCTCCTGCTTAGCTTGAAGCAATACTTTTTGAGCATCATTCTCTTGCTGTAGTTGCAGCAACATAGCTTTGAGTTGTGCTATATCATCAGGTAGGTCAGTCAAGGTGGCTCAGGGCTTAAAAGGTTATCAATATCCTTAGTCTGACAGCGAAAATGATCGTTCAAGTAAAAATTTGCGATCAACATTCGCCGTCACACTTCAAGTCCAAATATGGGTCGATGCGCCTTAGGATTATCTAAGGTTAATCCCGATAATAGCCACTGTAATTGCTGCTTGCTGATATGAACTGCGCCATCACATTTAGGCACCGGCCACTTAAAGTGGCCTTTTTCGAGGCGGCGATAATAAAGCCAAAATCCATTGGTATCCCAAAATAATATTTTGAGCTTATCGCGGTGTCGATTACAAAAGATAAACCAGGCCTGGCTAAAGGGGTCCATTTCAAGTGTGTCTGCGACGATTAATGATAATCCATCAATCGACTTTCTCATGTCGGTGACACCGGACACTAAATACACGTTACCAGTGGGAGTCATTGTAGTGCTGCAACCCAATGTTTGATTTGTGTTTGACTGAGCATCGAAGGGAGTTCAGCGCGAATACCGTTAGGTAATAATAGCACCACGACATCAGTGCTTTCCTGGTCAAAGACAATGGGCTGAACATGTTGCTTGGCCTCTTTACTGTTGAGTTTTTTGACCCAATAGTAAAGTGTTTGATAGTGGATTGACCGCTCAGTACAAAATTGTTTAATCGGTAAATGGCTTTGTTTGAACTCAGTCAGTATTTGAGTCCAGTGGTCATGTTTTTGCGATTGATTCATAGCACCTCCTTTGTAAAGAAGCACTATGCCAAAAGCTGATTTTTATTGGTATGTGGGGTTAATTGACCGCTTACGACGATTCTGATGTGGCTGGGTTTGTGGTGCATGCGTTTGACGAAGTTGATGAGGTTGTGTTGGTCGGCGTGAGCGGAGTAACCACTGATGGTGTGAATAGTGGCTTTAATATCAATTTTTAGTTCGTTGATATAAACGTATCCGCCTTGTGGGCCGTAGGTTTGTATGTCTCGGCCTGTGGTGCCTTTAGCTTGATAGCCGACAAACAGAACATCTGTGGTTGGTTTTGATAAAAAGCGGGCGAGGTAGTTGCTGATCCGTCCTCCTGTGCACATGCCAGATGCGGCGATGATAATGGCGGGTTTATTGACTGAATCTAAATAATTGATCACCGCGAGATGGTCTTGATGACTGTCGATAGTCGTTAGCTGATTAAAGTCGAGTGGATGGCGTCCTTGGGCCAGTTTTCGTTTGGCTTCGTTATCCCATAGCATTTTGAATTGGCGATACTTTTGGGTAAAGTTAGCCGCCATAGGTGAGTCGACGATAATGTCGATGTCTTGCCATGTTGAATTGTTTTTATTGCGATAAATGATGTGTTCAAATTCGTAGAGTAACTCTTGAGTTCTGCCGATGCTGAAGGCGGGAATGAGCACAACGCCATTATCTTTTACGGCTTTTTCAATAATGTTTTTAAGCTGCTTGCTACGATCTTTACGGCCTTGATGATTTTTATCTCCATAGGTCGATTCAATCACCAAGGTATCTGCTCTGTATGGGCTTTTGGGGCTCGCAAGTAATGGTGCATAGCTAGCGCCTAAGTCACCGGAAAACACCACTCTATGGCTGGTCTTAGCACTGTTTTTAGCATTAGATGTCGAGCTGGCCTTGGGGCCACTTAAGTCTATTTCCACATAAGCTGAGCCGAGTATATGTCCTGCTGGCTTAAATTTAAGTTTGGCTTTGGCGTACCTTAGTGTGTTTTCTAATGTATTTATCCCCGCCGTTGTTGGCGTCAATCTTGACGATGATGATTCTCCAAGGTTGATTGGCAGTGTTATCCACTGACCGTAATCTACTGCAACAAGCAGTTTGTTGAGTCTATTAATACAAGCTTGTATAAGTGTGGTATCGCGAGTGACACCGACTTTTAAAGCATCCTCTATGACCAAAGGTAATAATGCTGCTGTTGCCGTTGTGGCATAAATCGGTTGGTTAAAGCCTGCTGCGAGTAAATAAGGAATACGCCCGACGTGGTCGATATGGCAATGAGTAATAATCAGCGCTTTGATATTGTTGATATCGAAAGTGATTTGTAGCTGTTCCGCTGAACTTTGCCCGGCGGTTTCTGCCCCTTGAAATAAACCACAATCGATAAGATAGCTGCTGATATGCTTGCTGTGGTGATTCACATCCAGTTGGTGACATGATCCTGTTACGCCGTTTACCGCTCCGTGGTGAATGATCTGCATGTTAGTCCTTTAATGCTAAGTGAGACATTATTAACTTAGCAGCCGACCCACTATTTTGCTAGCTGCAGGTTGTCTATGAAGCGAGTACCTTAGGCGACGACAAGCTCAGTCCACTTTCTTATTGGCAGTAATGCTGGCCTTAGACGCTAGGGCTACTGACTGTTTAGATGTTAGGTCTTTTGTCTGCTTAGATGCTAGATAGCGGGTGACAAAACTAGATGCATTTATTAGCCATTTTTGTCACACTGTGGCAAATAAAAATACTAACAATTAACAATGGAAACGATAACAAGGACTCTTCATGAAAGCTTTTACTCTGGTATTAACCAGTTTAGCCATTGCTCTATCTGGCATGGCTCACGGGGCAGATATAGATGCCAAATACATTCAACGCTTAGGCCCAGTTAATCAACCGTCGGCAACGCCATTATCAAAAAGTGCTCATGCAGATGCGCTGCGAGCTAACCTAGTCGCTAACTTAGTTGCTAAGTCTGGACAAACCCAGGCAAAAACGGTTCAAGTATTTAATCAACAACTCACTTGGCAAGCAGCCTCTGCAAAGATTGAAGGAGAAGGTTGGTTAGCCTATAAGTTGCCGTTATCGACTCAGCGATTTACCCAAGGTACGTTAACTGTTAAAGGGCTTGAAAATCCGCAAGTGTATTTGAATGGGCAGTTGCTTAAATCTGCTGATAAAGTCGAACTTGAGCTGGCTAATGCTGACTATCAGTTGCTGGTGTTGGCTGATGGCCAAACGCAAGATGCGCCATTTAGCCTTGATTGGCAGGGTAAAAGTGAGGTTGATACCCTCGACTTTTCGGCCCAGAAATCACAGAGGGTGTCTGCGCAGCAATTGTTCGACTCAAAAGTTATCAGTGGCTTAACCTTATCCCCAAATGGTAAGTACCTACTGCAATCGACCATTGAATATCAAGCTAGCAAGGGGGACTCGGCTATTCAAGTGACCGAGTTACGCAAATTATCGGACAACAGTGTGATGTATCGCTGGCAAGATAATCGCCCAAGCAGCGCAGTGTGGTCGAATGACAGTAAACAGTTAGCCTTTGTGGCCAATAAACAAATTCAATTACTCAATGTGGCAGATTTAACCATTAATGTTGCCGCCACTGATATTGATAATGTGTCGGGTTTGCAGTGGTACGCTGACAGCCTGTTATTTAGTTGGCAAAAACCGTTTAAGGCCGATGAAAAAGCGACCTCAAAACGCTTTCGTGCATTAGAAGATCGCTGGAGTTATTGGCGTAATAATAGCCAAATATATCAATTAGATGTTGCTTCCGGTTTTATTCGCCAGTTAACAGATAACCCAATCAGCACGGACTTTGTTGACAGTAATCTTGATAAGAATACTGTGCTACTGACGCGATCTCCGGTTGATTATTCTGAGCATGCGCATTCATTAACCCAACTGATAGAGTTGAGCTTAAATGACTTAACAGAAACTGTGATAGGTGAATACCGAAGCTTTAACGGTGCCTTATATGCCGATGATGGTATGTATATCACTGCTGGGCCGCGTTTTATGGACGGCACAGGAATACAAGATCCCAGCATTGAAGTGAATGATTATGATGGGCAATTATATTGGCGTGATGCTAACGGTAATGTCAGTGCGTTAAGTAAAGACTTTGATCCTGCGATTGGCAGTATAACTAAGCTTGAAAATGATGATCTGATATTGACGGTAACCGAAGGCGATCGCGCACCTCTGTATCTATTTGATAAAAGTAACCGCCGTTTTACTAAAATAGATAGCGGCGTGGATATGGTCGACAGCTTTAGTGTCGCCATTGATCATTCAAGCCCAACCATAGTTGTTGCAGGCACGTCTGCTACCGTGCCACAAAAAGCCTATAAAATGACCTTGAACTCAAGTCGCAAACAGATGTTGTTTGATAGTCAACAGCTAAACTATGCCAATACCCGTTTGGGCGAGATTGAAGATTTTGATTTCACTAATCAGCATGGTCACAATATTGATGGTCGAGTGTATTTACCCGCAGACTTTGATGCCAGTAAAAAATACCCTGCATTAGTGTATTACTATGGCGGGACTTCTCCGGTTGGTCGCCACTTTACTGGGCGTTGGCCATTTAATTTATGGGCGGCCGAAGGGTATGTGGTGTATGTGCTGCAACCTAATGGGGCCACCGGTTATGGTCAAGCATTCAGCGGCCGTCATGTGAATGCATGGGGCAAATACAGCGCAGATGACATTATTGAAGGCACTAAAGCGTTTTTAAAGGCGCATAGCTATGTCGACCCTAAACGAGTAGGGAATATGGGCGCATCGTATGGCGGCTTTATGACTCTATATTTAGCCACCAAAACGGATATTTTTGCCGCGTCAATGTCGCATGCTGGGATCAGTAATTTATCATCTTATTGGGGACATGGCTGGTGGGGTTATGGTTATTCTGGTGTTGCCAGCCGTGGCAGTTTTCCGTGGAATAACCCTGAGCTCTACGTTGAGCACAGTCCGTTATATCATGCCGACAAGATCACCACGCCGCTATTGCTGATCCATGGCAATGCCGATACTAACGTGCCAGTGGGTGAAAGCCATTATATGTACACTGCACTTAAACTATTAGGCAAAGAAGTTGAATTAGTTGAGTTTAATGGCCAAGACCATCACATCAATACGCGCCAAGCACGTTTTGACTGGTGGAACACTACGATGGCCTGGTTTGACTTAAAGCTAAAAGATGAGCCTGAGTGGTGGAATAGTCTTTACCCTGAGACAAAAGAGCAACAGTAAAAGTAAAATAGCCTCGCATTGCGGGGCTATTTTTATCTAATTTGTCGAGAACGCCTTGTGATCAGAGTGAAGCGAAGTCGCGGGTTTCACTGCGCGAGTAAGATATTCAGATTGATACCAGTCACACCCTAAATGCTATATTGCTATCATGTCACGGATGGACTCTATTTCTTCCTAGCGTTTTCGCTTGATAAAGGCACTTATCAGCATTATTGATCAGTTCATCGATAGTTTCATCTTCAGTGAGCTGAGATATGCCGATACTGATGGTCACCTGGATTTGATGTTTGAGAAAGTGGGTGGTGTGGTTTTGCACACTGAGGCGAATTTTTTCAGCAATAATACCTGCTTGCTCTGCCGATGTTTGTGGCAATATCACCAGAAACTCTTCACCGCCCCAACGGGCGACGCAGTCCTGATGCCTGACATTATCAGTAAATACTTTGGCCAATTCCATTAGCACCATATCACCTGCGTTATGGCCGTATTTGTCGTTGACGCTTTTAAAATGGTCGAGATCGCACAGCAGTACTGAGAGCGGTTCATGATTACGATCAATACGTGACTTTTCTTGCTGTAATACCGCAGATGCATTGCGTCTGTTAGCGAGTTTTGTCAGCGGGTCGCTCATGGCTAATTGTTGGTATTTGGTGCTTAATTCGAGCACATTGCGGTAAAACTGCATGCTTGAATATTCGTATAATGCAGATAAAAATGTCATGGTTAGAAATGACAGTATCAGGCGAAGTTTAAATTCTGGAGTATAAGCTGTATGTTCAACAAGATGCTGCGGTAAAAACATGATGATGCAAATGATACCGAGAAATATAGCCAGGTTAATTAAGCCTAAACGAAAGCCTAAAACATAAACCGAAACCGGTGCAACGATGAAAATCCATAAGGGACCCGTCTGTGCGACACCGCCACTAAAGACTAAGTAGAACATTAATAAATACAGTGAGTAAATAATGATAATCGCACTGACTTTAACATTGAATTTTTTTAACGAAAAAAAGGCAATTAGGTAGATGGTGCAGGCAACAAGGAGGATGACGGCTAAGGTGTTGTTGTTAGTCAATAAGCTGAGCAAGCCCATACAGCCTGTGATAGAGGCACCCACCAATGAAAATAACTTAAGCACCCTAGCTTGCTGCAGGTTGTCGTTGCTTTTACCTTGATTTTTGATGGTTGCAAGCAATTGTTAATCCTTAATCTCATTGAACTATCTGCTCAATCGCAAGCCGTTTTTTGGGTGCTGAAAGAGTACAAGGTTGTGAGCAATGGGTACGCATTTGGGCTGCGCTAACGGGTTATTTATCTTAAGACACCTTGTAAGTAAAGTGTACCTCAATTGTTAATTAAGGTGTATTTTATTGTGTGGTCATACGGATAAAAACATGATTATTAACTAGGTTTCCTCTAATATCATGCTGATTGAATATTCTCTTCAGCCATTCTTTGTCATTATTACTTGCGGTAATATTTCAATTACAACATATGAGAAAACCTTTTAGTGAGGGACAACTAAATGCACACTTTTCAAACGGTATATCAAGATAGTCACTGGGTTACTCCCTTGCCGCAACATGCTGACATCAATCTGGTGTTGGCCTTTGGTTCGCCTGAGCTCATGTTAGACAATAAGCTTAATGATGAGCTATCAAGCGCTTTCCCAAATGCACAGATAGTCGGCTGCAGCACTAGTGGTGAAATCCAAGATGATTGTCTGTACGACAACAGTATATGTGTTACTGCGATTGATTTTGAGCACACCCAAGTGCACGTCGTCAGCCATTCGATAAATCAATTTGAGCATTGCGCTGAATTAGCAAAGCAGTTGGTAAGCCAATTACCTCTTGAAGGACTCAAACATGTTTTAGTTATTTCTGATGGTCATTTAGTGAATGGTTCTGAACTGGTTGATGGTTTACAGCAATACTTGCCTCAAGGCGTCATGGCAACGGGTGGCTTAGCTGGCGATGGTGAGCGTTTTAGCCAAACCACGGTATGGCACAATAAACGCATAGAAAGTGGCCTGATTGTGCTGGTTGGACTGTATGGTGAACGGTTATCTGTTGGTTGTGGCAGTTTAGGCGGATGGCGTCCATTTGGGCCTAAGCGCCTGATCACTAAATCGACAAATAATGTACTTTATGAACTTGATGGTCGACCAGCATTAGATTTGTATAAAGAATTTTTAGGTGAGTTTGCCAGTGATTTACCTGCATCTGCTTTGTTATACCCGTTGGCGTTACAACAACAGGGTGAGCAAGAACATGTAGTTCGGACCATATTATCAATTGATGAATTACAAAAAAGTATGTTGTTCGCTGGTAACATGCCCGAAGGTGCAACCTGCCAGTTAATGCATTCTAATTATGAGGACTTACTCGATGGTGCTCAACTTGCGGCAGATCAAGCTGGAGCGTGTTTTAAAGGAACGCCGCCAGAATTAGCCATATTAATCAGTTGTGTCGGTCGCAGATTAGTTTTAGGACAGCATGTTGAAGAGGAATTAGAAATTATTAAAGAAGGCTTACCAGCAAAATGCGCTATTTCAGGCTTTTACTCGTATGGTGAAATATCGCCTATTCAATCTATTGGTCGGTGTGGTTTACATAATCAGACCATGGCTGTGACGTTACTTTCTGAGAAATAGTGATATTAACCATGCATAAACTGCTATTACGCCAGCTTAAGCGTAACCCAAGAGACGAGTTATTTATTTCAGAAAATGATGCTCTTTTGAATTCAATATCCGATGCTTATACGCAACATGATCAAAGCGTAAAAATGTTAGAGCGTTCTTTATATCTTATTTCCAATGAGTTAAACGATCGTAACCAAACCTTAAAAGACCAGCTAGCCATGATGAAACAGGTTCAAGACAAGCTTGAACATTCTATTGGTTTATTAAATGCAACCGTTAATTCCACTGGTGAAATTTTATTTGTCTATGGATTAAATGGCGAGCTGATGTCATTTAATACTATGGGGCAGGATTTTATTGACGAACTCGGTTTTACATTAGATTCACATTGGGAGGACCTTCTTGGCATTTTCAAAGATAAAAATCATATGTTGTCGATTATTGATAATCTCAACCGAGACCCATTTCAATACTTAAGTGGCACCATTGAGTTGCTCGATAAACGCTTCTTTGACTTTAGGTCTCTCCCACAAATTCAAGACGATAAAATTTATGGTCGAGTGTGGTGTTTTCGCGATGTGACAACGCAAAAGCAGTATGAGGCGACAATTGAATATCATGCTTTTCATGATTCGCTTACCGGGTTACCAAATCGTGCGTTGTTATTGGACAGAATTAGTCATTCGATTGCCACCAGTAAAAGAGAACATAAAAAGCTTGCGGTATTATTTTTAGATTTAGATGACTTTAAAAAGATTAATGATACAGAAGGTCATGACGCTGGTGATTTATTGTTGAAAGAAGTGGTAAGACGACTGCAAACACGCTTGCGTGAATTTGATACTTTATCCCGCCAAGGCGGTGATGAGTTTATTATTGTATTAGAACAAATCGAGTCAGAAATGACCATAAAACAGGTCTGCCAAGACTTGTTAGCACTGATTAAACAGCCTTTTACTATCGGTTCGCGTCAGTTCGTTGTGACATCGAGTATCGGTATATCACTGTTTCCTAATGATGATGACAATGCTAATGCGCTGATCCGCAAGGCGGATTTAGCCATGTATGAGTCAAAGTCATTAGGTAAAAATAGCTTCCATTTTTACAGTCAGGCGCTTGAGAAAGAGGCCTTAACTCAACTTGCTATTGAGCAAGAGCTGCGTAATGCCATTGAAGATAATGCCCTGTATTTAGTGTATCAACCTAAAGTTGATTTACGCACAATGAAGATTGTCAGCGTTGAGGCACTATGCCGCTGGACGCAGCAAGATGGCACTGTTGTAACACCCGATGTGTTTATTACAATCGCAGAGCAAACAGGGTTAATTATTGATATTGGTTGTGTGGTGATTTCTAAAGCCTGTTTACAGTTAGCAACCTGGCGAGATGCAGGTATCACTGAGTTAGCTATTTCCATTAATTTAAGCTGTATTGAGTTTCAAAATGAAGCGCTCATTGCACACCTCATTGATTGCTTAAATCATCATCAATTAGAAGGTAAATATCTGATTATTGAATTAACGGAATCGATTTTTATGGAAGATAAATTCAATGTCAAAGACATTATGCTTAGGCTTAATCAGTATGGCATTACTTTCGCGCTTGATGATTTCGGTAAAGGTTATTCATCATTTAGTTACCTACAGTTTTTACCGTTGCATTATCTGAAAATTGATAAAGCTTTTTTACAATACGTTGAGAGCAGCAGTTCATCGGCAGCCATTGCCAAGACCATTATCGATATTGGTCATAATCTTGGTTTAAAAGTTATCGCAGAAGGGGTAGAGGGCCAGTTTATGCTGGATTACATTAAGACCTATAAATGCGATTTAGCTCAGGGGTTTTATCTGTACAAGCCAATGTTGCCCGACGCTATAGCATCCATATATCTTGCCAATCATGCTTCTGTTGATGCTTAAAAGTGACAGTAAGCTATGACGAATTAGGTTGATTACCTACACAATCTCAACGCGCAACCACTGAGCACTTAAGCGTGGATGCTTTTGAGTTTATTTGCGGGTCATTTTCACTGCTTATTATTAGCTGTTATCGTCTTCGGATAGCGTTGCTAACCAGGGCAGCAGGGCGTTAATAGTGTTGATTTGAGTTGTGGCAGATTCGGCTTGGTAACCATAAATACGAATGCCAAATATTACCGTCATTAACTGGGCCGCGTAGGCTTTTGCTTGTATCTGGGGATAATATTCACTGAGGTAATCAAGGTAAATATGTTCAATTTTAGTCAGTTGGGCGCTGGCAAATTGATAAAGTTGATTCCCTTGTGATGCCAGCTCTAGCTGGGTTTTTATCAAAAAGCAGCTGCAATAATCACATGACTTTGATTGTTCAATTAGAGTATTTAACATCTGCTTAATTGCGTTGTTTACGCTGCTGGCATTGGCCATCGATAAGTGTATCGCTTCAACGGAAAAGGTGGCATAACGCGCTAGCGCAGCTTGGAATAAACCTTCTTTACTCTCAAATTCATAATATAAGCTGCCGGGCTTTAATCCGGTGGCTTTGGTTATTTGCTGAATACTTGTTGCGGCATAGCCATTTTGCCAAAACAAGGTAATCACCTTGTCTAATACGTCTTCTCTTGCAAAATTTTTCTTAGCCATGACATCGTTCCTCAATCATTTCTTGGTTGATAATATCACTACTTGAATGGTTGTTCAAAAACTGCTTGTGTCTTCAGTGGAAAATGTCTATCTTGAATGCCTGTTCAGAAAAGAGTTTATGCAGATTATCTTGGCTAGCTTAAGTCCGTTACATGATGACGGTATCAATCTGCCCTTTAAGGAATCCTAATTATGTTAAGGCAAGTCTTTGTTGTGTCATTGTTGGCACTACTTAGTGTTATTACATTCACTACTCGCGCAGGCGAATTTTCAGTTTTTCGTGAGTTAGATAAGCAACATCCACCCGGCAATGTTGCAGTATCAACTAATGGCCGGGTGTTTATGAGTAATCATCACTTTTACGGTGTAGATTCGAGAATAGTGGAGCTTAACAAAGACGGTTCGATAGTCGATTATCCTGATACTGAGTTTAATCAGCATCTTAATCCTGTTTTGGGTGTAGTCGTTGATGAACAGGGGATTTTATGGATGCTCGAAACGGCTTCTGCTGAAGGGGTTGGCCGACTTATTGGTTGGGATATTCAACAAAACAGCTTATACAAAATGATTAATTTAAAGGCTCCTGTATTGCCTGAAAACTCATTTTTAAATGATCTTGCGGTAGATAGAAAGCATGAAGCGGTATACATCACAGATCCCGCTGGTGGCAGTAATGCAGGATTAATCGTGGTTAACTTAACAACAGGCTCAGCAAAACGAGTGCTCGATGGCAGTATTTATACCCGCCCAGAAGATGTTGATACTGTGATTAATGGCAACACCTTGTCTATTGGCGGTCAACCGATCCGCATTGGAGTTGATGCATTAACTATAGATCCAGCTAATGAGTGGGTTTACTTTGGTGCCTTAAGTGGTGAAAAGTTATATCGGGTACACACTCAATATCTGCTTGATGCCAAATTGTCGCCTAATATGTTGCGCAGTAAAGTTGAGTTCTATGCCAACAAGCCTATTAGCGACGGGATCACCATTGATAATGGCGGCAATATTTATGTCACCGACATCAGTAACAATGCCGTGGGGTATATCGACACCGAGCGTCAATATCATATCTTGCATCAAGATGATCATAAGTTCAGTTGGTCTGATGGCTTTTCAACTACGGCCGATGGTAAGTTGTTAGTCACTGTGAATAAATTACATCAGTCTCCTGCGGTGAATAACCAGCAAGACAAAAGTGATGGTCACTACTATATCATTCAATTTGATGCGTTAACCGCCACCACTGTTGGACGTTAAAGCTTGATAACTTGGAATTGGAACCTAGATGACGAGAGCAGCTTCGCTGCTAGATGCTATAAAAGCAACAGCCTAGATGACTAGAGCGCTACGCTGCTAGATGCTATAAAAGCAAAGCCTAGATGACTAGATTCTAGCTGACTCGGTTCTATAACGTCTTAACAGCGCAGCTGTCCCTAGCAGGACGTAGTCGCCCTAGAAGCGCAGCGCACTATTCGCATAGAGGTCTAGATTAGTCATCAAATTTCAAAACACGATATATTTCAATGTCTAGTTGTAAAAAACTCGTTTATCGTCCAAAGTTAAGCTCTGTGACTCTTAACTAATAATAAAATGGTCAGACTATCTAGTTATAAAAATGCGCTTAAATTGGGTATTGGAATATTTGCTTTCGGGTTAACCATTAGTTTTGTGACTGCTGTTAGCGTTAAGAATCAAAATAGTACTATCATTACTAAAGCACTTGATGAACTGTCAGAGCAAGTTGCTAATACGATTATTGATCGTATTGTATTGTATCAATATGGTTTGCGAGGTGCTCGAGGCGCAGTTGCGACTTCAGGCGAAGACCGAATTTCTCGTAAAATCTTCAGAAAATACAGCTTAACCCGTGATATTGAAACTGAATTCCCAGGGGCGCGAGGCTTTGGTTATATCCGACGTGTGCCCGCAGCTGATGAGGCATCTTTTGTCGCCAGAGCGAAACTTGATGACTGGCCCGATTACAGTGTTCGTCAGTTAACCCCTCATAATGATGAACGTTATTTGATTGATTATATCGAACCCGTTGAGCGCAACCTTGCGGCGATCGGTTTAGATATTGCCTCTGAGCCAAACCGTAAAAATGCCGCCCAACAAGCTTATTTAACTGGTGAAGTACGCTTAACTGGCCCTATCACCTTAGTACAAGCTACAGGCCATCCGTTACAAGCCTTTCTTATTTTGATGCCTATCTACCGCACAGGTTTTATACCAGCAACTGCCGAGTTGAGGGAGCAAAATGCTTATGGTTGGAGTTATGCGCCATTAGTGGCCAATGAAGTGTTTGACCAAATCAATTTATCGCGCAAAACGACCAAGATATTGATTAATGATGTGACTGATAATCAAAAGAATGTCATGTTTTATGAAACCCATATTGATGATGCGAGCCCGTTATCGTCTTTTTCTGTTGTCGTCGATCGTGAGATATTTGGCCGTAAATGGCAAATATCTTTAGTGGCTTACCCTGAATTTGTCAGTGGTTTACATTTAACTTCGCCTAAGATTATTTTTACTTATGGTGCGATTGTCAGTTTATTGTTTGGGGGGCTTATTGGCTTTTACAGCTATGCGTTAGCTCGTAAACGTCTTATTTTGGAAGACAATGAAAGACGAGCTAATATTTTAGAACATTCGCTAGATGCGATTATTAGTTTAGATTGTGATGGTATTATCACCAGTTGGAATGAGGGCGCGGTAACCATTTTTGGTTATGAAAAGCAGGAAGTCATAGGCCTTAAAAAAACCTCATTTATTGTTCCTAGTGATGGCTATACCGCTGAAATTGAGAATTTTAATCAGGTATTGAACGGTAAATCATTGTTAAACTTTACTGGCCAACACAAACGCAAAGACAATCAGCTATTGTCTACATCGATGACCTCTTTGGCTATTTACAATGAGTTCGGCAAAATTATTGGTGTCAGTCAGACCATTCGGGACATCACGATACAACAGCATGCTGAAAAGCAAATTTTAAGCATTAATGCCAGCCTTGAGCGAAAAGTAACTGAGCGAACCCACGCGTTACAGCAAGCTTTGTCAGAAAATAAAACCCTACTTGATAACATTAATCAGCAGTTACTTTATTCTGAAACCGATAGAAATGGCACTATTTTAGCGGTAAATGATTATTTTTGTTCGATATCTGGTTTGACTCGAGAGCAGATGATCGGTCACAAACATTCAATTGTAAAATCGAATCAACATGACGATGTATTTTGGAAAAAAATGTGGCAAACCATTCATGCAGGTCAGACTTGGCATGATGAAGTTTGTAATCATGATAGCCAAGGTAATGCCAAATGGTTTGATACCGTTATTGCGCCAATAATGGATAATAACGGTGAGCTTGAGCGCTGTGTTGCGTTGAGAATTGATATAACTGAACGTAAAAATACTCAATTAGAAAAAGATGCCCTTAGTTCTTTACTCACAAATGTGCTTGCTGCTGCATCAGAAATTGCCATTATTTCAACGGATAATGACGGTATTATTAGCATGTTTAATCGTGGTGCAGAATTATTGTTAGGGTATCAGGCTGAAGAGGTTGTTGGTAAGCAAAGCCCTGCAATGCTGCATCTTGCAGCTGAAGTTAGCCAGCGCAGTGTCGAATTAACGGAAGAGTTTGGTGAAGACATCAGTGCTTTTGATGTGTTTACTTACAAGCCAAGAGTCAAAGGGCCTGAAACGCGTACCTGGACCTATATTCGTAAAGATGGCTCTGAATGCCAAGTCTCATTGTCGGTATCGGCTATGCGTGATAATCGTGGGGAGATCATTGGTTATTTAGGCGTTGCAGTTAATATTGATACTATGCTGAAGCAACAAGAAGAGTTGTTATCTGCTAGCTATCAGTTATCCAAAGCGGCTGAAGTGGCAGAGTTAGGGATCTGGAACTTTGACATAAAAACCAACGAGCTACAGTGGAATGATCGTATGTTTAGTATTTATGACTATTCATTAGATATCAGAGGCCAAGGAGTAAATTATCAGCATTGGCGTAACAGACTTCATCCTGATGACATTGAAATGGCTGAAAAGGCCCTACAAGATTCGATTACTTTTAACATCCCTTATGCTCCCTTGTTTAGAATTATTACCAGCTCGGATCAGGTACGCTATATTCAAGCCGGAGGACAAATTAGTTTCGACAAATCAGGCGCAGCAGTGCGCATTGTTGGGATTAATCGTGACATTACCGAGCAACGCGAATTAGAGCAAACGTTACGTTTAGCCAAGGCGTCAGCAGATGCGGCTAATGCGGCTAAGTCTGCTTTCTTAGCCAATATGAGTCATGAAATACGTACCCCAATGAATGCAGTGTTAGGTATGCTTCAACTTATTCAGCATTCTGAGATGACTCGCCAACAGGCTGATTATGTTAGCAAGGCTGAGATTGCTGCCAAATCTTTATTGGGATTGTTAAATGATATTTTAGATTTTTCAAAAATTGATGCCGGTAAGTTAGAACTTGATTTGCACTCATTTGAACTTGAAACCGTCATGCGTGAATTAGCGGTTATGCTAGCCACCAACCTGCATAACCAAAATGTTGAAGTGATTTTTGATTTAGACCCAAGTATTCCCTATCTTATTGAGGGCGATGAGCTTCGTTTACGCCAAGTGCTGTTAAATCTGGCGGGTAATGCGATTAAATTTACGGCTGAAGGTCATGTCATTGTCGGTGTGCGTTGCAATACTATTGACGTAAATCAAGTCAACTTAACCATCTCTGTTACTGATACCGGTATTGGTATTAGTAAAGAGCAAGAAACTAAGATTTTCCAAGGTTTTGTGCAAGCGGAGTCATCAACGTCAAGACGATTTGGTGGTACAGGATTAGGATTAGCGATTACTAAACGTCTAGTTAATTTAATGGGCGGAGAATTATCATTAACCAGTCATCTTGGTGAGGGCAGTCGTTTTTGGTTTGATTTAAGCTTTAATATCATTGAATTAGAAAATAGTGATATTGTTATCGATTTACAGGGTAAGCATATTCTGGTTGTTGATGACAGTAAGATGAGCCGTAAGCTTGTAGAAAAAAACTTAACCGCCCACGGCGCTGATGTTAATGAAGCGCACAATAGCCATGAGGCGATTAAGCTTATTGAAAAAAGCATCTCTGCCAATAACCATTACGATGTGATTATTATGGATTGGTATATGCCAGGAGGTAACGGCTTAGAAACTGCCAATCGTATCCAAGCTATGTTTCCCCCAGCAACTGCTCCAGCCATTATTATGTTAACCGCCTATGGTGCGGAGGTGATGGAGCAAACTAAGCATTACAGTCAACAACCTTTTGTCAGTATGCTGACCAAACCTGTCACCGCCAATTTAATGCTTGAGGCTGTTTATCAAGCGATTAATGAGGTAGATAACGTACCTCAAACTAAAAAAATTAACAGTTTGGCCTTAAACGGTATCAAGGTATTAGTGGTTGAAGATAATGCTCTTAACCGCCAAGTGATTGATGAGTTATTGCGACTACAAGGTGCCATTGTTACATTGGCCAAAGACGGTACCGAGGGTGTAAAGTGGGTTACTCAGTCAAATAATCAATTTGATATTGTGATTATGGACATGCAGATGCCTGTTATGGATGGACTTGAAGCCACGCGTCTTATTCGTGCTGATGGTCGGTTTAATGAGTTATCGATTTTAGCCATGACGGCTAATGCATCTATTGCTGATAAAACATTGTGCCTGGCTGCGGGGATGGACGATCATATTGGTAAGCCAATTGACATGACGCTTTTAATACCTTGTATGCTTAAGTTGATAAATAAAGCCGATGTTACTCAATATCGTTTAACTGCAAATAATCTTGATGCGAGCTTGCCTGACGTGGTTAATGATAGCGATGATGATTTGATTATAGAAAACCCCGGTTCTATTTTGCGTCGTTTTGGCGGTGAACTGGCATTCTTTCTTGATGTGAAACATCATTTTGCCACCGAAATGACAACAATCATTGTTACTGACTCAAGCGTTTGCACAGCAAGATGGCGGGGCTATTAGCCGTATTGCTCATACGATTAAAGGTACTGCAAGTAATATGGGCGCTAAGCGACTGGCTGATTTTGCTGCCACGCTAGAAAAAAATATAAACAATGCGACTGCTGATTCAAATAGCGACTTAAATAAAAAAGTAGTCATTGATTCAGAGACTTGTTTAACAGAAATGCAAGATCATATAGACGATAGTATTCGTATGCTGGATTCGTATTTCCCTGATGAAAGCGCAGAATCAACTGTTGCTATTGTAGATAAAGTGGGCTTTTTCCCCCACAGCAATCGTAAATTTGGATAAGATAGATCGTTTGATGGCGTTGTTAGTAGAGCAAAATCTAGATGCCATAGACTATCTTGAGCAGCTGCTTAGCAGTGGTGTGCCTAATGAACAGTGGTTAAGGTTGAGAACTCAAGTGAGTCAACTTGAGTTTCTGGATGCAGTCGATACATTGAAATCGATATTGAAGGAGTAATGCGTGTTCATAGATGAGTATATTTCTGGCGCAGAGCCAGTTAGAGGTAAAATACTGTTAGTTGATGATCAGGTTGTCAATATCAAGATATTGCATCAACTCTTACAAGATGATTACGACATTTATATGGCTCGCGATGGTAATCAAGCTATTGAGATGTGTAAAAAAGTTAAACCTGATCTTGTATTGTTAGACATTGAAATGCCGATGTTAAATGGTTTCGATGTGTGTGCGCATTTAAAAAATGATCCCGATACGCAAGAGGTTGCGATTATTTTTGTCTCTGGTCATTTTGATGAAGATAAAGAAGTTAGGGGCTTTCAGTTAGGGGCGGTTGATTTTATTCATAAACCCATTAACCCCGTTATTACCAAAGCACGAATTAAAAATCAGATTAGATTGAAATTAAACACCGATTTATTGCGAACTATAGCGTTAATTGATGGATTAACGGGAGTTGCTAATCGACGTCAGTTTGAGCAAGTGTTACCGGTAAGCTGGTCGCAATGTGCGCGTGAAAAACAGCCATTAACCATTATTTTATTGGATATCGATTTCTTTAAACACTTTAATGATACCTATGGTCATACCGAGGGAGATGTGTGTTTACGTTTAGTGGCGCAGAAGATAAACGACACAGTAAATCGCCCTTATGATCTCGTGGCACGTTTTGGTGGTGAAGAGTTTATCTGTATTTTACCTAATACCGATTTAATTGGCGGGACTTATGTGGCTCAGCAAATTGTCGACAGTATTGTGTCTTTGAAAATCCCCCATATAAACTCATCCATATCTGCTTTTGTGACCATTAGCGCTGGCGTTTCAAGTGTGGTGCCTGAGTATGATATGTCGAGTACAACCCTGATTGAAGAAGCTGATAAACAATTGTATATAGCCAAGGACCGTGGCAGAAACAGAGTATTAGGTAGCCAAATACAAGCGACTCTGAGTGAGTAGGACTTTTTAGATACTAAGCGGTTAAATATAAGCTGTTAGAGGTTACTGCGTGTGGCTTAGTACAGAGCAGTATTGCGGCTTAGTAGCGAGAAAATACTTTACACTTGAGCGACAATTTTTTGATGCAGATTATTCCATTGCTCAGGAAATTTTCCATCTAGCATATAAACAAATGCGATTAACTCTGCAATTAATAGGTACAGTTCTTTAGGCACTTCGTCGCCTAGTTCCAGAAGTTGTAAGAATTCACTCAAGTGTGGGTCCTGATGGATATGGATCCCTGCTTCTTTAGCAATCAAAATTATCTCTTCGGCAACTAAATCCTTACCTGTAGCAGTAATTTTAGGTGCGCTTTTACCATCAAAACTGAGCGCAACGGCCTGTTGTTTTTTTTTCGGTTCTTGTGTCATTGTGCCCTCTGTTATGCCCTTGTTTTAACTAAATAGTGATCGCCTGGCAATAAGGTCGCCGGAATTGGCGCTAGCTGTGTCGTCAGCTTACCTGGGGTAAAGCCTATTTGAGTGATTTTATCTGATAGTGCTTGGTTAAAGCGCTCTACTTTTGTGAGCAGCATTTGGTTGTTGCCTTTGAATTGAATATCCAGCACATCGCCTTGTTTATTAGCACAAATTAATAATGAACCTTGTGCTAAGTTAAATTTGAGTTGTAACTTCCAGCCTGCTTTTTTGTCTTTATCTTGATCATTTTCTTGTTCGAATTTGCCCTCAAATTGCTCATCACGTTGATTAATAGAATAGGGCAAAGCAAAGTACCATGTCATGGCTTGATTAGGATCAGTACTTGCGTGTTGGTACAGCGCAATACTGCTGGCTAATTGTGCTAAAGAGTCTGCACCGCCTAATTTATCCAGCGCTGCTAATAAACCTGAATTGGCGCTGAGTTTACTTAAGGTTCGTTGTTGTAATTGTGCCAGATGGGCTTGAAGTTTGTCGCTGATCCCAGCACCGGTGGATTTGGTTTTGACCCCGAGTAATAGCTGGAATAGGGTGGTAATTGCACTGCCTGAAAACAGCGCCGAGGGCTGTGAAGCGCCTGAGTGACTTATCTGAGGGTTCGCTAGGTTAAGTGCTGCTAAACTGTATAGCTCGCTGCTCAGTAAGGCAGGGTCGCTTAATGCACTTAATGGGTGTGGACTGATTTGGGGTAAATGTTTAAACAGTTCACTGGCGAGATTATTAGCCACTTGTTGCGTTAGCTGCTGCTTTATCGGCATTGCCCCTGCTTTTGATAAGGCTTTATTCAGCACTTCTATAGGAGCTGGGTCGCTGGTTAACTTATTGGTGGCCTCGTGATTGGCACTAACCGTCGTAGAGCTTGCTTTAAGTATACTTTGTTCCGTTATGTTGCTTAGCTGAGCTTGTTGGTTTGTCTGTGACGACAAGGGTTGCTGTGTTAGCGCTGCCGTCGTTTTTACTGTATTGCTATCTTGAGCTGTTTTTAGGCTAAGGTTGCTAGAACTGGCATTGATGTTTAGTTGATTAGCGTCAGTTTTTGCAGGAGCGACATTGGGTTGACTAGCATCTGTTTTTGCCGGATTGATATTAGGTTGATTAGCTTCAGTTTTTGCCGGAGTGATATTGAGCTGACTACCTTCTGTTTTTGTAGGAGCGGCATTGGGTTGACTAGCATCTGTTTTCGCCGCAGTGATATTAGTCGGTAACGGAGTCGATTCGAGTTTTTTTAGAAACTGGCTAAGAATTTGCCCTGGTTCATTTTTGGTTATGATGATGTTGGCCGTTTGCAGTGGCTCGGTAATTTGAGGCGCGGTCAGTTTGGTTAAATTAACGCTGAGTTCTGCTATTACAGGCGTTAGTGCAAGTTGTAGTTGCTGATTTTGTAGCACGACTTTGGCTAAATATTGCCCTGAACTTAACGCGGAATTTGGCGCTAATGTAATGCTTGTGCCACTGGCAAACGTCAGTTGTCCTTGGTCTATTACTGCTGTAGGCAGAGGATAGCCCTGAGGCCTTGTCGCCAATGTTGCCAACTGTTGTGTTGATACGCCATTTTGTTTTGCCAGTGCTTCAAGGGCTTGCGGTAGTGCCAGCTGAATGGCTTGCGCCAACAGTATTAGCTGGGTGGAGACTGTTTGTGTTGGTAATGGGGGCGCTGAAACTGTAGACCCAGGAACAAGGGTTACTGGTGCAACGGAATTATTGATGAGTTCGGCTTGAACTTGTGGTTGATTAACGCTGGCTACGGCACGAGTTACAAGTTTGGCTTGGTCGCTCGCGATGACCACTTGTGCGGTTTGTTGTAATAATTTTTGCAGTTCAGCTGTCTTACTCAGTTGATACTGCTGATTTTCAATGGTGACATCGAGTTGTGCACTTGTTGGCGGTTGCGACACTTTTACAGGCAGTAATACCGATGATAAATCTGATTTTGAAGGCGCCGAAGTCGACGAAGATGAAACCGATTTATCATTTGATGTTTTTGTGGGTACAGAATCACTATTACTTTGAGTTGGCTTGCGTTCTGCCACCGATGACTGACTTGCAGCAGGTTTAAATGTGACGTTATTGACCGCTTTTGGGAGTCAGCGTTGTTGGCACAGCCATAGAAATCCTATCAAACAATGATGTTTATCTATCGAAATCAATCAATCTGTTAGTGAACAATATCAGCTTCATTTACAATTTTTTGATTGATATTGTAAAAAGGCGCAGTATCCTTAGCCCTCTGTTACCTTTATTGGGCAACTCATTATGGTTTTATGACCATTTGCTGATCGATTGCGGCTAACAAACACGTACAAGCAAGGCCTAGTTATTGAATATTGTAAAATATTAGCCTAATACTAGCTTGCTAAATTATATCGACTTGAACAAAAATTGCTTTAATAAAAAGACAGAGTTAGCAGTTTATTGAGCAGGACCTTTTGTCATTTTAAAGAGAATTATATGAAGTATAAATGGATATTACTTCAGGTGCTTGTGATTAGCATACCTATGTATGCCCAAGCCGAAGCACCTCAAGTTGTCGCTGCGCCAGTACCTGCGGTTGAAATTAAATATAATGATCCTCTTGATCCATTTGAGGAGATTAACCGCACTATGTGGGATTTTAATTATCTGTTTTTAGACAGATATATTATTCGCCCAGTCGCTCATGGCTATAAAGATTATGTGCCTAATCCGCTAAGAACGGGGGTTAATAATTTTGTTTATAACTTAGAAGAGCCCAGCTCCCTAGTCAATAATACTCTGCAAGGAAAGTGGAAATGGGCAGCTAATGCTGGTGGGCGTTTTACCGTTAACACCACCATTGGTTTATTGGGCTTGGTAGATGTAGCCGACATGATGGGGATGCACCGTAAACAGGACGACTTTAACGAAGTTTTAGGTTATTACGGTACGCCCAATGGTCCTTATTTTATGGCGCCATTTTATGGTCCAATTGTGACAAGAGAATTAGCCTCTGATTGGGTGGATGGTCTATACTTTCCCTTATCGGAGTTAACTTTTTGGCAATCAGTATTAAAATGGGGCTTAAAAGGCTTAGATGCTCGTTCTAAGGCCATTGATCAAGAACGATTATTAGACAATGCTCTCGATCCTTATGCTTTTGTAAAAGATGCCTATTTACAGCATATGGATTACAAAGTGTTTGATGGTGATGTGCCATCAAGTCAAGCAGACGATGAGTTACTTGATGAGTATTTAGATGAGCTAGAATAGTCGAGGCATACAGGCACCTCGACAGTGAATGTCTGTGAGGTTGTTGTATGGCGCTAACTGATGTCGAGATCCTCTTTGTTGAAGATGACCCGATATTTCGCCATGTCGTTGCTAGTTTTTTGCAAGGACAAGGTGCTCGGGTTACTCAAGCTTGTAATGGCTATGAAGGTATAGCCCTTTTTTCTGATTCTATTTTTGACATTGTTATTGCAGATTTAAGCATGCCAGGCCTTGATGGCTTATCTATGCTTAAGCAAATGCAAGATATTAATCCTGCTATACCTGCTATTGTTATTTCTGGTAACGATGTGATGTCTGATGTTGTAGAGGCATTGCGCATCGGTGCCAGTGATTATCTGACTAAGCCGATTGCAGATTTACTTATTATTGAACAAGCTATCATTCAAGCTATGATGTCAGCTGCGACGCCTATGAATGTGTCTGGGCAATTTCATTTACAAGAAATGAATGAGCTTTCATATCAAGAACTCACGGATAATTTATCTCTGCTTGAGCAAAATGCTCAAGCAGCCAAAAGTGTTCAGCAGCAATTATTTCCGGCTTCACATATCTATTATCCTAAAGCGGATATCAATTATAGCCTGTTTAAAAATAATGATATAAGTGCCTATTTTATTGACTCTACTATGGTGGGCGATCATCATTTAGTTATGTATATGGCCCACTTTTCGCCAGAGGACAATAGTGCTGCTTTTGGCTGTGTATTACTCCGCAGTTTTATCAATCAAAAACTTAAGCTGTTTAGAAATGGCCTAAGTAATACCTTAATTGAACCCAAGAATATGCTGACGTATCTTAATGAACGTATGGTTAAGTCAGGGTTACATATTCATACCGATATTATTTATGTGTGTATCGATTTGAGCCAGTATTTGTTATCAATAGGCCAATCAGGTAAGGGCCTGCGGTGTTATTTACGCAATGGCAATATACTCACGCCCTTAGCTTTGCCTGAATCAGCGCCGCTTGGTAGCGCGATGTGGGATAAGCCCAGTATGCAAGTTAGAACTTTACTAAGAGATGAACAGATTTGTATTGGTACACATTTTTATGAGCATAAACAACAATTGCTTGATAATCGATTTACAGGCTTAGTGTATCAGTCAGATATTAAAGCGGGTGGCTTTATGCAGTTAGCGTGTCGCTGATCATTGTTAGAGGCTATCTAGACACTAGAAACCTAGAGCGCTGCTAGGACGCTTCGCGGCTAGAGTCTATAAAAGCAAACAGCATAGCGAAGCGATTTATAAAAAATCCCCTCACAAGAAAACTTGGAGGGGATGATATTAAGAGTAACAATTACGTCAATACGAATTAACGTTGAATACCTTCGTGTTCAGCTGTGACTGCAATCTCTTCTTCTAACACTTCTTCTTCAGTGTCATTTTTGCTTTCAGCACCGTGCATCCAGTCAACCAATTTGTTTGACATGAAGTACAAAATAATCCCTGAAATAACCGCAGTAATACCGATACCAGCAAAAATAGCCATCGCGTTTGCTAGCTGCTCTTCTACTTCACCGCCATGACCAATCAATGAACCGACTAGGCCACCAATTTTATTGGCTGCAGCGATAAATAGGAACCATGCACCCATCATTAACGAAGCGATGCGCAGTGGAGCCAGTTTGGTTACCATTGATAAACCAATAGGTGATAAACATAATTCACCCATGGTGTGGAAGAAGTAAGCTCCAACTAACCACCACATGCTTGATTTAACCGAAGCGTCGCCACCCATTTCGAATACAGCGCCCATCATAAATAGGAAACCAATCGCCAATAAGAATAAGCCTATAGCAAACTTAATTGGTGAGTTGGGTTCACTTTTACCAAGACGAATCCAAATTGAGGCAATCACGGGAGCAAAAACAACAATGAAAATAGCATTGAGTGATTGGAAATAAGTGGTAGGCACTTCCCATGAGCCAATCATACGGTCGGTGAAATTGTTGGTGAACAAGTTCATTAAGCCGCCAGCTTGCTCGAATCCCGCCCAGAAGATGATGGTAAATAAACCCATTACCATAATCACTTTAATGCGGTCACGTTCAATCTTGGTCAGTGGCTCACTTCTGATCTCACCTTTGGCTTCATTTTTTCTTTGTTCTACTCTTGCAGCCGGTTCAGTACCGATATCGCCAAGTAATTTTTGAGCAAAGAAAAATTGAATGATTAAGGATAAAATCATACCAACACCAGCGCAGAAGAAACCTGCTTGCCAGTTGTTGATGAACACGTCTTTACCATCGATAACAACGTCATGACCAAACGAAGTGTAAGCCCAGGCAACGATAAAGCCTGATAAGGCTGCACCTAGGTTGATCCCCATGTAAAATATCGTAAATGCACCGTCACGACGGTGATCACCAGCAGGATATAAATCACCTACCATGGTAGAGATATTGGGTTTAAATAGACCGTTACCTAAAATTAGCGTTCCTAAACCAATATAAAACACAGTGGTTTCTAAGCCTGGCATCCAGCTATGCGGTGCTGCAAGTGTAAATTGACCTGCTGCCATTAAGAAGCCACCAATATAAATGGCTTTACGTTGACCTAATACGTTATCAGCTAGCCAGCCACCAATTAATGGTGTCAAGTAAACTAAACCAGTAAAAGTACCATATAGTGATAGTGCGTCTGCTTGGGTCCAGCCTAAACCGCCACCTGCTTGATCGCTTTGCACTTTATCGACGAGATAAAGTACTAAAATTGCACGCATGGCGTAATAACTAAAACGTTCCCATAGTTCTGTTGTAAAAAGTAAGAACAACCCCTTAGGGTGCCCAAACAATGTACCTTGAGGTTTTGCGTCACTCATTAAGTCTTCCACCTTAAGCTTGTGATTGCCTGTGAGAAAAATATCGTCACAGAAATAATTGTTTGCAAGAGTTGTCTATGACTGACTTTTCCACGAACACCTGAAATAGCGGGTATTTGAATGTGATAAAGCAATACTGAGCAACTTTATTGTCTATTTTTTATAATAAATAATGTCATTTTGATGCTAAAAGCTGACCAAACATCAAAAAGCTAACCTTATATACCCTTTAAGAGGCGACAAAGTCAATGTTAATGCGGGGAACAGAGAGGTTAAGCTTGTTATCAATTGTGTCCAAGTAGACTGTTAACGTGCTTGAATGTTAAGGGATTGTTTTTAAGCTTGCGCGATAATAGCACCTAGGCTGATAAGGTTTTCTAAGCTGGCGCCGATATCCCTATCACGCTTAAGTGACATTAGCGTGAAGCCTGTCTAGCAAGGTATTGATTATAAAGTGTTGTCTTTTAATTTAACTTATAAACAGGTAAAATACGTCTCATTAACATATTTCGATGTCATGTCGAAGGGGTATTTATGGCTATCATTCGTACGTTGACATTGATCTTAATGGGGTGTTTTATCTTCACAGCCCATGCTTGGGTTGATACTGATTTTGACGGGGTACCAGATAAAAAAGATGCATGTAATGATACACCTGCTAATAGTGTTGTTATGGCAAATGGCTGTATTGATACTGAGTTGTTGATTGTCGATGAAGATGCCGAAGATGATAGCGCTTTTGATGCGGAGCTAGGGGCAACAGTTACTAATAATGCTGCTCTTATCGCTGAACAATGTCGTCAACAGCGAGAAATCTCTGTGGCTGTTGATTGTTTTGGGTCTATTCTTCAACCAGTATATTTTGATTTCGATAAATCAAAGGTATTGTTAACTCAACGACCAACCTTAGTGAGAGTGCAACAATATATTGAGCAACACCCTGAGGTCGTCATCCGTTTAGAAGGGCATACCGATAGTATTGGTAGTGATGCTGTCAACCAGGCGCTATCACTTAAACGTGCTGCCACGATTAAAAATTTGCTGGTTAATGAATATCAATTTCAGCCAACGTCGATTGGGATTGTTGGAATGAGTAACAAAAATCCGGTCGCTGATAACGCCACTGTAGAAGGGCGGCAGCGTAATCGACGTGTAGAGTTTATTATATCGGCAGAATAATACTGCTATTTAAAGGGAGAAAGGAATGGAAAACATAGAAGGTTTAGATGCTTTAGTGGAGCAGGCACCTGAGTTTTTGATGACTTATGGTCTTAAAGCGCTAGCTGCTATTGTTATTTTTGTCATCGGTAAGTATTTTTCCGGTGTCGCAAAACGCATAACAACCAAATTACTGACAAGCCGCAAAGTGGATGCAACAGTTGTTTCGTTTGTGGCAAACTTAGCGTGGATGTTGGTCTTTGTATTTACAATTGTCGCTACACTTGGTCAGGTTGGCGTGCAAACAGCTTCACTCGTTGCGGTTATCGGTGCTGCGGGTTTAGCGGTTGGTTTAGCATTACAAGGTTCTCTTTCAAACTTTGCATCAGGCGTATTAATGGTGCTTTTCCGCCCATGTCGTGTTGGTGACTTTATTGAAGCGGCTGGTGTTGCTGGCGTAGTTGATGAGATAACAATTTTCTCTACCCGTTTACGTACCGGTGATAACAAAGTTATCATCGCGCCTAACTCTTCGATTATGAACGGCACGATTACCAATTACTCGGCATTAGAAAAGCGTCGTATCGATTTAATTATCGGTGTTTCGTATACTGCTGATATCGCTAAAACTAAGAAAGTATTAGCAGATATTCTTGATAACAATCCACTGGTGTTAAAAGATCCAGCTTATACCATCGGCCTAGCAGAACTCGCTGACAGTTCAATTAACTTTGTGGTTCGTCCATGGGTTAAAACATCAGACTATTGGCCTGTACGTTTTGAATTGCTTGAGCAAATCAAGAATGCACTAGATGCAGCTGAAATTGAAATTCCATTTCCACAAATGGATTTACATGTCAAAGAAGTTCCAGCAAAATAACATTGCAGGCAATTTAATATTTTAAAAACCAGCATTTGCTGGTTTTTTTATACAAGGAGTTTTTCCATGAAGCTATTTTCAACCTTTGCGGCGATCACACTATTATCCTCATCTGTTATAAGCGCTCACAGTTTTGCTGGCGAAAAAACCATGATTACCATGGGCGGTAACCCGGTTGCATTAGAGGGTAAGATGCCGAGCTTAAATAAGACTGCACCATCATTTACAGTGGTTGATGATAAGTTTAACCCAGTAAGCTTAAGTGATTTTAAAGGTAAAACAGTACTGATTAGTGCTGTACCAAGCTTAGACACTGGCGTATGTGCGTTGCAAACCAAGCGGTTTAACAAAGAATTTTCTCAATATGATGCTGATGTTGTCATGCTAACCATCAGTGAAGACTTACCATTTGCCCAAAAGCGTTTTTGCCAAACTGAAAATGTAGATAAAATTAAAGTGTTATCAGATTCAGTATGGCGTGACTTTGGTGATAAATATGGTTTGTTAATTAAAGACCATGGTTTATTGGCTCGTTCTATTTTTATTATTGATCCTCAGGGTATTTTAAAGTACCAAGAGCTAGTAACAGAAGTCAGCGAGCACCCAAACTATGATGCAGCTTTAGCGGCATTAACAGAAATATCGTCACTCGCTAAGTAATGGCTGAGTGAATGAGGATAGAGACGCAGTATGATTGATTTTCGAAGTGATACAGTGACTAAACCGACACAAGCAATGCGCTTAGCTATGTCGAATGCTGAAGTTGGTGACGATGTTTATGGTGATGATCCGACCGTGAATAGTTTACAAGACATGGCCGCCGAGATGTTTGGTTTTGATGGTGCCTTGTTTGTGAGCTCTGGTACCCAAGCTAATTTATTAGCTTTAATGTCCCATTGTGAACGTGGCGATGAGTATCTTTGCGGTCAACAAGCTCATAACTATAAGTTTGAAGGTGGAGGAGCGGCAGTATTAGGCAGTATTCAACCTCAGCCGTTGAATAATCAAGCCGATGGCAGCATTTTATTGCAAGATATTGAAGCCGCAATTAAGCCTGATGATGTTCATTTTGCTCAAACTCGATTATTGAGTTTAGAAAACACTATTGGCGGTAAGATATTAAGCCAAGACTATTTAGCCCAAGCGCAAAGCTTGGCGTTTAATCGCGGTCTGAAAATTCATTTAGATGGTGCTCGTGTGGCCAATGCTGCGGTTGCACAAGGCATTGGTATTGCCGATATTACTCAATACTTTGACTCTGTATCGATTTGTTTATCAAAAGGCTTGTGCGCGCCGATAGGCTCGATTCTGTTGGGTGATGAGCGCTTAATCAGTAAAGCGACACGCTGGCGTAAAATGCTCGGTGGCGGAATGCGACAAGCAGGTATTATTGCGGCAGCGGCTAAGCTAGCGTTAACTGAGCAGGTTGACCGTTTAGCGGATGATCATCACAACGCGAGTACTTTAGCTTTATTGTTGGCAGACATGGATGAATTTACTGTTGATGTGAGCGCAGTGCAGACCAATATTGTCTTTGCTACATTGGCTGAACATATCGATCCTAAAGCGCTTGCGCTAAAACTCGCTAATAAAGGTATTATCATTAGCCCGAACAGGCAGTTACGCCTAGTGACTCATAAAGACATCAGCGCGAATGACATTAGTGTTTTTGTGAACACGGTAAAGCAAATTATTCGTTAATCATTAGTCGTTAATCATTTGCGGTTCATTATCAGGTAAAGGCCACACTCAGTGTGGCCTTTACCTTTTTTGGTGCGTGGTTGCATTTATTTTGGGCATTTTAATCATATATTTATTAAGGTTATATTTTATCTATATGATTTTTATATAATAATATACTTGGCTTAATCATTGCTAATTGTTTAAGGGTATGCGCCTAACGACGCAAAATTAATCAGTTAGATAATGAGGTCACTATGAAATATTTCTCACGTCATATCATCATGCCTGTCCATCTCAATAGCACTAAAAGCTTATGCTGTGGTCAATTGTTAAGTTGGGTCAACGAGGAAGCGACTATTTTTGCCAGTTGCCAGATGCGCAGTCAATTCCACATCGCTAAAGTTATCTCGGAAATTAGTTTTATGGCGCCAGCACAAACTGGTGACATCATTGAGTTTGGTTTTGAGTTAGTGAGTTTAGGTCAAAGTTCAGTAACTGTGCGTTGTAAAATACGCAATAAAGTGAATCATGCACCGATTGCCTTTATTGATAAAATGGTATTTGTTAACGTAAATGAAAATGGTTTGCCTATTCCACACGGTATGCGAGCCAATGCGGCTTAGTTGTTCCATTACTCACAATAGGGTTGCGTTTATGTTGATTGAGCTGAAGATAAACAGCAAAAAAATAAGGAGCTATGATAGCTCCTTAATATTGATGGTAAATAGACTTAGTGTATTACTCGACTTTAGCGATACGCTGTTGATAATCATTGATTAAATGCTCCATTATTTGATTTGGAGAAGCATCTTGGCAGCAGTTGTCTAAATAGATTTTAAATGTGACAAGGGCATGGCCATCATGCTTAAGGCGGCTACTTTGCATGGCAAAATAGGCTTCTTCATTATCGGCTTTTCGAACCACAAAATCGTCTAGTTCAAATGATTTGGTGCCTGAGAGGTTGTGCCATTTAGTGATACGGTCTAGAGCAATTTCACAAGATTGGTTTACTTCGATATGGTTGAGCCATGTTGCCGTTTGTTCGTTTTCTTTATAGTGCGGGCATCGAACGGTGTAATTATATATATGAGTAATCGCTGTCATTGTTTACCTACCTATTCGCTATCTAAGTGTTTTCATCATAGACCTTATTTTTTGTATTGGTCAATCCTTATTTCAAGAACTTAGATCTAAGCATCACTTTTTACTAAATTAAAAATAAGCTGTTGTCATTGTTGGTTTTTCACATTAAACACCAGCTAAAAAAGCCCGTAAATAAATACGGGCTTGGGGCTGCTTAACTAAACGAATTAACCTTAATTCGACCTCAGAGATAAGTTAGCTAAAGTTGACAAACTCATCCCTTTATATTGGTTTATGTTCTGTTATTGAGTTTTATAGCGCGTTAGTGAAAATTTGGCAAATTTCTGCGTGTGTAGCCTGTTTTGGATTTGTAAAACCACAAGCATCCTTAAGGGCATTATCTGCTAGGGTAGGAATGTCTTCAGCTTTAACACCTAATTCAGTTAAATTTGCAGGGATGTTTACTGCTGTAGACAGTTGCTTAATGGCATCGATTGCTGCTTTAGCGCCTTGATCGTCTGACATTGCTGTGATGTCGATGCCCATTGCTTTGGCTACGTCAGCTAAGCGTGCAGGTACGACTTGAGCGTTATATGTTTGAACATGCGGCAGAAGCAATGCGTTACATACGCCATGTGGTAAATCATAAAAACCACCCAGTTGATGTGCCATCGCATGCACATAACCTAGGCTGGCATTATTAAATGCCATACCCGCGAGAAATTGGGCATAAGCCATATTTTCACGAGCTTGAATGTCATCGCCGTGTTTTACAGCATTGATTAAGTTAGCTTGAATAAGCTCAATGGCTTTTATTGCACATGCATCGGTGATCGGATTGGCAGCAATAGAAACATAGGCTTCAATGGCATGCGTTAATGCATCCATACCTGTGGCTGCTGTTAGTGATGCAGGCTTTTCAAGCATCAGTTCAGGATCATTTACAGAAAGTATTGGGGTGGTATTTTTATCGACAATGGCCATTTTAATGTGCCTTGCTTCATCGGTAATAATACAAAAACGGGTCATTTCACTTGCCGTGCCGGCAGTGGTATTAATGGCCACTAATGGCATTTGTGCCTTAATTGAGACATCTACACCTTCATAATCTTTAATGTTGCCGCCATTAGTGGCAACAAGCGCTATGCCTTTAGCGCAATCATGAGGCGAACCACCGCCTAATGAAATAATAAAATCACACTTATGACTTGTTAATAGCTCAAGGCCAGCGGCAACATTACCTGTAGTAGGGTTGGGTTGAACACCATCAAAAATAACCACTTCAATCCCATTAGCATTGAGCTTTTTAGTCACCTTAGCCACTAAACCAATACTCACTAGTGGTTTGTCGGTAACAATTAGTGCTTTGGTAAATCCAAATGCGTTGATGTCTTTAATGGCTTCATCTACGCTACCTTGACCCAGAATGTTGACGCTTGGAATAAAAAATTTAGTCGCCATATTGATTGTCCTTTATATAAGATTTAATGTTCTCTGTGGTAAACGTAGCAATAACACCAACAATATTATGTGATCTGAATCTGATTAACGGCGATTAAAAACAATTATTGATCTGATTTTTCTTACTGTTTATATCAAGAGTTGCAGAAAATTTTAGATGAATATTATCTTGTTTATATATAGAATGATTCACGGTAAAACATGAAGGGACCATGGTTTTAGATTGTTTTTACATGACTAGATCGAGATAGCTTGGATGCTAATGTGCTTATTAAGGATAGATAAGGGAAATATATAGATGTTGAATCTAAATGTTTTTTTCTCAATTTTAGAAAATTCAGCGCTACTTCTGGCGCTAGTTTATGTTTGCTCACTCTCTCCTTTGTATCAACGTAAAGTGGATCCTGCCCTGTGGCCATTTTATATTGGTGCACTTGTCGGTGTTATTGGCATCATTATCATGATGTTTCCACTGGTTGAACAACAGCCAATATTGTTTAATGCAAGCTCAGTAGCGATCAGTTTAAGCGGATTATTCTTTGGGGCTATTCCTACTACTATCGCCATCATTATTATGGCGCTATACCGCTATTTCTTGGGCGGTGAAGCGGTCGCGGTGGGCATATTTATCTTGATTAGCAGCGCTATGATAGGGCTAATTTGGCGCCGATTTCGGGTGGATAAATTAGATCAAATTAGCTATGTTGAGTTTTACCTTTTCGGTGTAGCAGTGCATGCGGTATTACTGAATTGGTTATTTTTATTACCTTCCGAACAAGCGTTAGCCATTTTCACTCTTATGTCACTGCCTATCATGGCGGTATTACCGTTACTGACGCTGATCATTGGTCATTTTCTTAGCCAAATAGTATCCAGTAAAAACGATATACAAGTTAAACTTCAAGACGATTTTCTATTTAAAAATCAATTTGATATTGGCAATATTGGTATTTCCATTAGTACAAAAAATAAATATTGGCTGCGAGTTAATCCTTATTTATGTCATATGTTTGGTTACAGCGAAAAAGAATTAACATCGCTAACCTGGCAAGCATTAACTCATCCAGATGATTTGAATAAAGATTTATTACTCTATGAGGAAATGCTTAAAGGCCAACTCAACGAATATGAAATTGATAAACGTTTTATCGCCAAAGATGGTTCGGTTGTTTATACCCATATGACCATTACATGTCGTCGTCATATTCAAGACGATACTTTTTTGGTGATTGCAGCTTTTCTAGACATCACCGAACGAAAGCAAGCGGAGCAAGCTTTATTACACAGTAAAGAACAACTCGCTTTGGTACTCGATAGCAGTGAATTAGGCGTCTGGGACTGGGATGTCGTTAGTCATCGTATTAGCACTAATCGATACAGTGCTGAGATTTTGGGCTGTACCATGGACGAGCTTAATTTGCAGCCAGATCGATGGATAGATGCAATACATGCAAAAGATAAATTTAAGTTTTTGCGCAGTATTAATGAAATTATAACAGGCCGCAGTATTAGTCAGCGTGTGGAATATCAATTAATTGATTCTCAAGGTGTGTGGCGCTGGATTTTACAAACCGGCAGCGTTGTTGATGTTGATGCTAAAGGTAAACCTCTGAGAGTGTTTGGCACTCATAGTGATATTACTGATATTAAACAGGTTGAAGATTCGTTAAGTATTGCCTCATCTGTGTATCAAAACTCCAGTGAAGCCATGAGTGTGTTTACTGCTAATGGCATTATTATTGATTCAAATCCGGCATTTTCTTTTATCACAGGATTTACTCAGGAAGATATACAAAATCAGCATTTGAGTATGTTTGAAACAGATCTGCAGCCTAAACACTTTTATCAGCAGTTAACACAGCAGCTTAGCCAACAGGGGCATTGGCATGGTGAAGTGTGGATGCGGCGTAAAAATGGTGAAAGTTACCTTATCTTGTTAACGATTAATTCAATCGTGAGCAAGAAGTCGCAGGCAGATCGATTTGTTGCGTTATTTTCTGATGTTACTGAGAAAAAACAAACGGAAGAGTTGATATGGCGCCAGGCTAATTATGATGCACTCACCGGATTACCTAATCGGAGGATGTTACTAACATTTTTGAATCAAGAGGTTTTATTAAGTGACCGTAAGCATAATCATTTTGCATTGATGTTTTTAGATTTAGATTACTTTAAAGAGATTAATGACACATTGGGCCATGATATGGGCGATGTATTGTTGCTTGAAACGGCGGCTCGTCTAAAGCAATGCATTCGAGAGACTGATGTTGTTGCTCGTCTTGGTGGCGATGAATTTACCATAGTACTGGCCAATCTGGAAGATACTCATGGTGTCGATCGCGTCGCACAGCAAATACTCAAACAACTGTCAAAACCTTATTTATTAGGTGAGCAAACGGCTTATATTAGCGCCAGTATTGGTATCACTCTATTTCCTGACGACGCAAAAACAACGGAAGGATTGTTAAAGAATGCCGATCAAGCTATGTATTCAGCTAAAAAGCTTGGGCGTAATCGATTTAATTATTTTACCTCGGCAATGCAAGATAGTGCCCAAAAGCGGATGCTACTGATCCGGGATCTCAAAGTTGCCATCACTCAACAGCAATTTGAACTGTATTACCAACCCATTGTTGATTTAAGTTGTCAGCAGGTGATCAAAGCTGAAGCGTTAATTCGTTGGCATCATCCTACCGTGGGCGTTATTCCGCCGGCAGACTTTATCTCTATTGCCGAAGAGACTGGCATGGTAGTCGATATTGGTAATTGGGTCTTTTATCAGGCTTGTGAGCAAGCAAAGAAATGGAAGGCACAGTTTGATGCTGACGTTCAAATCAGTATTAATATGTCTTCTGTGCAGTTTAAAGATGAGTCGACTCAGGTTGAAGACTGGCTCAACTACATGCATTCGCTCGCATTACCGACCAGTAGTATCTGCATTGAAATCATTGAAAGCTTATTGCTTGAAATTGAACCTAATGTTGAGGCTAAATTATTAGCTTATGCTGATGCTGGTATACAAATCTCGCTTGATGATTTTGGCTCAGGTTATTCATCGTTGGCCTATTTAAAAAAATTTAACATTAATTACCTTAAAATTGACAAAGGTTTAGTCAATAGTTTGTCTGCAGAAAGTAATGAAAAGTATTTGTGCGAAGCGATTATTGCCATGGCCCATAAGCTTGGCATTGAAGTGATTGCCGAAGGTATTGAAACTGAAAGTCAACGACAGTTAATGGAGCTTGCTGGTTGTGATTATGCCCAAGGATATATTTTCTCGCATGCCTTGTGTCGACACGATTTTGAGCAAAAGTATTTAGTTAATAAAGTAACACAACTAAAATTGACTAAGGTCATGTCACGTTAATGTCATCGCGACACACTCAACACCTGCATCATTCACCGTGATAAATGGTTGCTAACACCATTAATGTAATAGTTAATGGTGTTTAGATTAGTATACAATAGCGACCTATTTTTATTTGTTTTTACTGAGTCTGTTATGTCATTTACGTCGCTAGGGTTATCGCCACTATTATTAGATGCGGTGAATCAATCTGGGTATCAAACTGCTACTCCTGTCCAACAAGCTGTGATCCCACTAGCGCTAGATGGCCGAGATGTGTTGGCCAGTGCCGAAACCGGTACCGGAAAAACAGCTGCTTTTGCTTTACCGTTACTCAGCCATTTAATGGCCCAAGATGATGCGGATTTACCATCATCACATCGTTTACGTGCATTAATCATGACACCGACCCGTGAGTTAGCGATTCAGATTGAACAAAATTTAGTTAAATACAGCCAATTTATTAACCTGATTAGCTTAGCTGTGTATGGCGGCGCGAGTATAAACCCTCAGCGCAAAGCATTAGAGCAAGGTGTCGACATATTGGTCGCTACCCCAGGGCGTTTGTTTGACATTATTGGTCAACATGAATTGGATTTATCTTTTGTCACTCATTTAGTGATTGATGAAGCAGACCGTATGCTCGATCTTGGCTTTGTGAAAGATATTGAAAAAGTGAAGCGCTTAATTGCCAGACAACATCAAACCATGATGTTTTCTGCTACTTTTTCTGAAGAAGTTAAAACCCTAGCAGCTAAAATGCTAAACAATCCTGAATATGTTCATGTTGAAACCCAAACCACAGCGGCTAATGTTGTCCAGCAGGTGTATCAAGTCGACACCCGTCGTAAAGCCGAGTTGTTATCTGAATTGATTGGCAAGCATAACTGGCAGCAAGTGATGGTGTTTACCAGCCGCAAAGAAACCGCCGATCATTTATATCGCGAGTTAAGCCTAGACGGTATTAAGTCATCGGTATTTCACGGTGATAAAAGTCAAGGCGCACGCAACCGCGCCCTAGAAGAGTTTAAAACTGGTCAATTACGCGTGTTAATCGCTACTGACTTGGCTGCTCGAGGACTTGATATTCAAGCGTTACCAAGAGTGATTAACTTTGAATTGCCTGAAGAATGTGAAGATTATGTTCATCGTATAGGGCGTACTGGCCGTGCGGGATTAGGCGGTGAAGCGATTTCGCTGGTCAGCCCGCAAGAGCTTGAGTTACTTGCCGCAATTGAACTGCTTATTGGACAGTCTTTACCGTTACAGGTGCCAGTCGGATATGAAGAAGGGGCGCCACTACCTGCTAGATATCGTGATGTGGCGATTGAGAAACCGAAAAAAGTACTTAAGTATAAACGGGGCAAGCCATCGCAAACTGATGCTAAGCCGACTCGTAAAGGTAAATATTCTAAAGCGAAAAAATGATCACTAAACCGATTAATACCAATATCATTACCGGTTTTCTGGGCGTGGGTAAAACTACGCTCATTAGCCAGTTATTAGCGCATAAACCCAAAGATGAAGTGTGGGCTGTGTTGGTGAATGAGTTTGGCGAAATAGGCATAGATGGTGGATTGTTAAATGCCACTGTCGGTGATAGTCATGCATCTGAATCATCAAAAAAAAAGCCTGCTGTGGTGATAAAAGAAGTACCCGGTGGTTGTCTTTGTTGCGTGTCAGGCTTGCCAACACAAGTGGCGATAAATCAGCTTATCCAGCAAACTAAACCGGATCGATTACTCATAGAACCCACAGGGTTAGGTCATCCAGCCGAAATTGCTAAGTTGTTAACATCTGAATATTATCAGCATGTTATTAAGCTACAAACCAGTATCTGCCTAGTGGATGCCCGCAAAGTTGGCGATCCTCGCTATCAAAACCATGATACGTTTACACAGCAATTACAGCTGGCAGATGTGCTGCTTGCTAACAAAGCGCAGCATTACACCGCAAACGATCATCTGCAATTGCAGCAATTCCTCAGCAAGTTACACTTACAACACACGCCACTTATCACAGTCGCTAATCACTTCACTGATATTGACTTGATCCAGCAGATTTTGGCGCACTTAAATGTCCCGACAAAGTATCGTTGTCCAACAACGGCACAACGCTTATTGGGCCGAAAATCGCTTGCAGACAATTGGTTTTCGAGCGAGCCACCACTGAGTGATATTGATGCCGCTGAGGTTTCTGCTAGTGGTTTTATCCACAAAACCAATCAAGGTGAGGGCTGCTACAGCAGTGGGTGGATATTCTCCGCGGTGCATTGTTTTCAGTTTGAGCGCTTTATGGTCTGGATTGACACGGTTAAAATAGATAATGTGTTGAGGTTAAAAGCGATAGTGATCACTAGCGACGGAGTATTAGGGGTCAATATGGTTGATGGCTCGTTAGCGCTAAATGAGCTTGATGATACTCTAGACTCACGGGTAGAAATTATTAGTGATATACCACTTGAGCATGAAAAGTTGCAGCTACAGTTACTGGCGTGTTTATTAAATTAGCGTTAAGTATGGTAACAAAAATTAAGGGCATTGATATGATATCAATGCCCTTATTATTTTCGCTATTTACTCTGATGGCCGGTTAATTTAACGGGTACATTCTTCTAGTAAATACGCTAAATGGCGGTATGAAATACCACTGTGTTGGGTTAAGCCTACCTCACACATTCTGTTGGCGTAGTAACCTTCTTTAGTTTCAGCAGGAATAAGCTTTTTAATGTTACGCAATGCGCTGGCATTAATTTCAGGCTTATAAAGCCCTTTCTCACCAGCATAACCACAACAAGTAATGTCTGCTGGTAACACGACGTGGTTAGCACACGCATCAGCAATTGCCTGTTGTTTAGGTTCTAATTTCATCTTACGGGCACTACAGCCTTGGTGTAAAGTGACATTAGATTTCTTGGTTATGGTCATCTTAGGTAGCATCTCGTCGTGCATAAACTCGACTAAATCGGTTATTTTGACCTTAGGATTACCGGTTAAGGTACGATAAGTACAAGACAAAGCATCAACAATAATAGGCACCTTGCCATTATCAGACTGTTTACTCAGTGCATCAATCAGTTCATCACGCTTAGCATCGGCGTTTTTAAAATCACCTTTTGATTCCCACATCTGACCGCAACATAAATGGCGGGTGTTTTCTGGGATGATCACATTGTAACCAGCCCGTTCGAGCAAAGTGATAACGACCTCAGGTAAGGTGCGGTTATCAGGATCTTTTGGTGTAGGACCAAAGGTTCTGCCACCGCATGCTGGGAAGTATAAAACTGTTTTCTGACCCGGTTTGTGAGCCGATGGTTTTGTAACTTTACCGCCTTTAGGGAAGTCAGGGTTCCAATATGGCACTTCTTTGGAAATCAAGCGTCCTGCTTTCATCAAGGAGTTAGTAATGCTATCGCCGGTTATTTTGTGCACAATGCCTAAAATATCGAAACCTGTACTGATCACTTGGTTTACTGCGCCAAAATGTTTGGCTTGGAAGTCGAGTACTTTTTGCTCTGTGGTCGTGATGTAGGGGGTACGCAGTTTACGTACTAACTGACCCATACTGTTATCAACTGGGCAGGCAATAGTACATAACTGACATGCTGCACACGTATCAACAACATCATATTTAGCACTGGCACGCATTTCGGCTGCGGCTTTTTTATCACCAGATTGCTCTAAACGTTCAATTTCACGTAGTACCGCAATTCGTTGTCGTGGAGAGAAGTTGAGTGCCGAAGTCGGACATGTTTTCTCGCAAAAACCACACTCAATACATTTGTCGACGAAATCATCAACAATAGGGCAAGGTTTGATGTTTTTAACATGTACCAAGCTATCATCGTTAAGGATAACTCCTGGATTTAACAGTTTACTTGGGTCGAATATTTGTTTGATTTGCTTCATTAACGTGTAAGCGTCAGTACCCCATTCCATTTCAACAAACGGGGCTACAGCGCGACCGGTACCATGTTCTGCTTTCATCGAACCGTCGTACTTATTGATCACCATGTCAGCGACATCTTTCATAAAGCCTTGGAAGCGATTGATGTCATCTTGTGAGGCAAATGTAGGCGTGATAATAAAGTGAAAGTTACCGGCTAAGGCATGGCCATAAATTACCCCTTCAGGGTAACCGTGCTTATGGAACAAGGCGGTTAAGTCTGACGCTGCACTGGCTAAATGCTGTAATTCGAATGCTACATCTTCAATAATGACGGATGTACCTTTTGGTCTTGCACCACCAATAATAGGGAATAAACCTGAGCGCATAGCCCAATACTGGCCAAATACCACTGGATCATTACTAAATTCTGTTGGGCGCTCGGTGTCAATATGGGCAATTTTTTGAATAACATCTTCAGTGTATTTCACTAATGTTTGTGGATCATTAGCGCGACACTCAATCAATAAAATAGCCGAACCCTCAGGTAAATCACTTAACCACTTCGGCATACCGGTTTTACCGGTAACCGACTTAATTGATGCCCAGTCAAGCAATTCTGCTGCGGCAACACTATCGCCTTTAATAGGGGGAACCGCTCTGGCGGCATCTTCCATATTAAAAAATACTGCCATGGCAGAAGCCTTAAATTGCGCTTCTTCAACTGTGTGATAAGTCACTTCATTAACAAACGCGAGTGTACCTTCCGAGCCAACAATTAAGTGATTAATTAAATCGAATGGGTCACTAAAATCTACCAGTGCGTTAATGCTGTAACCCGTGGTATTTTTAATTGAGAACTTCTTACGGATTCTGGCTGATAAGGTTGGATTGTTCTGTGTGAGCTGTGCTAAATCGGTTAATGCTCTAAGTAACATTGAATGCGATTGACTAAATGCCGCTTTAGAATCTGGGCAACCCGTATCGAGTTCAGTTCCATCGGCGAACATTAACTTAGCAGACTTAATTGTTTGATAACTGTTTTGAGCCGTACCACAACACATGCCAGATGCGTTGTTTGCTACCATACCCGCAATTTGAGCCGAGGCTAATGTTGCTGGGTCTGGGCCAATTTTTTTATTGAAGGGTTTTAATGCCATGTTGGCATCAGAACCAATGACTGCTGCACCTAGAGTGATCGATGTTTTATCTTCACTAATGTCTATGTTTCTAAAACCATCATGACCCAAAATAAGTAAAATGCCTTCACCAATAGCCTGGCCAGACAAACTGGTGCCCGCGGCGCGGAAGGTCACTGGAACATTATGTGCATTGGCAATATTGAGGGTTATTTTAACTTGTTCTGGAGTATCAGCATGTACCACAATTTCAGGTACAATCCGAAAATAACTGGCATCTGTAGACCAAGCAAAACGACGCACTGGATCGTTAGATACGGCCTGGCTTCCCAGTTGTGACGTTAACGTGTCCATCACTACTTGATAATTAATCGTCATAATATGCTCTCTTAATATTTGAATATACAGCAGGAATAGTGTGCCTGCTGTATTGTTATCGTTAGAATAGAAGCCACTTTACAGTGAATTAAAATCCACCCCACAGAACGGCAATGGTACCTGCGACTAAGGCATATCCAATTGCGATAGGCATTGTTTTACGAATAATTTCAGATTCACGGCCAGCCATACCCACAACTGTTGCAGCAGCAACAACGTTCATGACACACATCATGTTACCCGCATTTGCCCCAATACCTTGAAGTGCGAGTGCGATGGCGTGATTCATACCAATATTGTCGGCAACAGAATACTGTAGGCCTGAAAACATCATGTTGGAGAAGGTTGCAGAACCAGACAAAAAGGCACCAAAAATACCGACGATAGGCGAAACCCAAGCCCACACTGAGCCCATGCTATTAGCCAATAAGTCCGCTAAGGCCACAGGCATTGAAGCCAGACCTGCACCATTTTCACCTGAGTTAAGGAATATTTTCACCATAGGTACAGATGCACCGAGTGAAATAATAGTAGGCAACATCGATTTGCACGATACGGTAATTGATTGCTTCATCGTGGCAGGTTTCATTTTAAATAACATAAAACCGAATAAACAGACGACAACAAAGAAAATACCAGGCGCATACAAGGTTGCAAAACCTGCTTTAAGCTCTGTACCTAATAAACCTGTCCAACTGATATTAAAGCCGAGTAACCAGGTTTTAAATGGAACAACCACGCGAGATAAAACTAACAACGCGGCCATAATGATGTATGGAGACCAAGCGGCAATTTGTGAAAATTTAACCGGTGTTTGGTTTAGGGCTATTTCTTCATCTGATTTATGATCGTTTTCGCTAAAGTCACACCAAGGTTTTGCCGGCAGTAACCAGCCTTTTCTAGCGACAGGGATAACTAATGCCATGCCCACAAGAGCACCAATAACGGATGGGAATTCAGGGCCTGCAAAATAGTTAATTAACCATGCTGGTATCGTAAAGGCGAAACCTGCAAATATGGCGAATTTCCAAACTTGTAAGCCTTCTTTGATTGATTTATTACGACCAAAAAAGCCAGTTAACACACACACCATCACTAACGGAATTAATGTACCCGTAAATAAGTCAATGGTGATCATATGTTTAGCGATAAACTGTGCGTAACCTGCAAAAGTGCCGCCATGTTCAGCAATTTGCGTTGCTGCCATGTTAACGCCGCCTTCAGTTAGACCTTGTTCCATCCCAAATAGAACTGGTAAGCCAATTGCGCCAAATGATACCGATGTTGAATCCGCAATCAAGGCTACTACTGCTGCTGCAATAGGAGGAATACCGAGTAACACTAGCAGCGGTGCACCGATTGCTGCAGGTGTGCCAAAGCCAGCTGAACCTTCAATAAACGAACCAAACAACCAACAAATAATAATGACCTGAACACGTGCATCGGCACTAATGTTAGTAAAGCCTGAACGAATAGTGTCCATGGCGCCAGAATATTTAAGGGTATTTAATAAAAACACCGCGCCAAAAATAATGGTTAGCGGTGTTAGTGCAGCAAGAAGACCTTCAACAACCGAAGCGGCAAGAAGTTGTGTATCCATTTGCCATATAAACATTGCTACAAGGCCTGTAGCAACCATTGATATGGGCATTGCTTTGGACGCTGGTAAGCGCATAAGCACCAAAAATACCATTACGCTAATAATGGGGGTTAAGCTTGCTAGTATCTGTAATATTGTCATGCATACCTCGAATCACTATAAGTGGGTATTGAATTGTTATTATTTGTTAGCATTTGGCTAACTAGGGCGTAATAGACGTTATTTAAGTGTTAAGGATGTTGATCGAGATCATCTAATACACGAGAAAGTGTAATCGTCGACAGAACTGTGAGGCGAGTCAGTATGAGGTTATTAAGTGCGTGTTTGAGATCACGCTTTTTAAGGATGCAACAGGTCATATAGAGTAAACCAAACGAGTTTTCGATTGGCTTTACAATATAATTAATTAGTATTTGGTAATGTGAAGAAGCTCACTGGAAAGGGAGGTAGGCTGTGACTTAGATCAAACTGTTAGAAAAGTTTACTGCCCCAGCCTAATTTATTACGCAACACGTGAAAATAATTATGTCCTTTGGGATGAATAAGTCTTAGGCGTTCATTTGAACGGCGAATTAAGATTTCATCACCAGGTAATACCGCTAAATGGACGTGGCCATCACAACTGACCTCAAGGTTTTCACCGTTATCAGGTGACACGACTAATTTAATCGTGCTGCATGCATCGACGACTATGGGGCGGCAAGACAAGGTGTGCGGGAACATGGGCACTAAAATCAGAGCTTGTAGATTAGGGGTTAAAATTGACCCACCTGCTGATAATGAATATGCCGTAGAACCTGTTGGTGTCGAGACAATCATGCCATCTGCGCGTTGGCTATACATAAATTGGTCGTCAATATACACTTCAAACTGGATCATATGAGCAATTTTGCCCGGATGCAGCACAGCTTCGTTCACCGCGGTATTACTTGCGGTTATTTTTCCGTGGCGATGAACTTCGGCCTCGAGTAAAAAACGGTTTTCGGTTTCAAATTCGCCGCCAAGTACTTTGGATAAAGCTTCTTCGAAATTATCAGGAGGTAAATCGGTTAAAAAGCCTAAATTACCTCGGTTTACCCCAATAACCGCCACGTTAAAACGTGCTAATACCCTCGCGGCACCCAGCATATTGCCATCACCGCCAACGACGATAGCTAGATCACAATGCTCACCCATTTCAAGTAGGTCCATTGAACAAACATCAGGCCCCAGCTCTGAAGATACCCGTCCTTCAACGATAACTTTAAAGCCCTGCATGCTCAACCAATGATGCAATCGGGTTAACGTGAGGTTAGTCCCTTGATGATGTGGTTTGCCGATGAGTCCGATAGTCTGGAACAATTTAGTCATATTCGCGTTTGTTATGCCTTTAGGCCTTGAAACATAAGAATTGATCCCCATAATATACTCAAACTTATTAGAAGTGTGAGATTTGCTGTTAATTTTCAGCAAATGGCCACTTTATTTATTGTCGTAGAATACGAAATAACGCATTTATGAGCTGGAGCGAACATGAGCAACGAATCGAACAATACATCGCAAGATCAAGTAGAAGATCAAATTACTTCTGAAGTCGCGGCTGATGAAGTTAGTTTGATGGATGAATTAACCCAAGCAAATTTTCGTATTGAAGAATTAGAGCAACTACTGGCTGAATCTGAAGCTGCGTTAGCTGAGCGTAAAGATGTTGAAATGCGCGCAGCAGCAGAAACACAGAACATCCGTACTCGCGCGGCAAAAGATGTCGAGCAAGCGCGTAAGTTTGCCTTAGAGAAGTTTGCTAACGAACTGTTACCTGTCATCGATAATATGGAACGTGCCTTACAGGGAACCAATCCTGAAGATGAAGCCACCAAGGCGATTTATGAAGGTGTTGACCTGACAATGAAAGGCTTTTTAACGTCAGTGGCTAAGTTCGGCGTAACCCAAGTTAATCCTCAGGGTCAAGCATTTAACCCAGAACATCATCAAGCTATCGGTATGCAGCCTAGTGCTGAGTTTCCAGCTAACACTGTGATGATGGTCATGCAAAGGGTACTTACTGAACGACCGTTTATTGCGACCTGCTATGGTAATGGTATCTCAAGGCGGTGCAAGTGTGGATGTTGAAGCTTAACGTTTAAGCCGATACCAGGTCGAAAGACTGAATCAATAGACACAAAAAAAGGACTGAGTTTTCAGTCCTTTTTTATTAGCATCATCAGCGAGTCATGCTCATAGCACACGTAACCGCCGTTAAACCTTAGGCCATAAAGGCTTGGATTTGCGCTAAAATACCTGCTGCATCGAGTTGCAGATCTGCGATTATCTCATCTGGCGCACCGTGCTCAATAAACTCATCAGGTAAGCCAATTTGTAACACGGGTTTCACAATCCGCATTTTATGTAATGCTTCAATCACTCCTGAGCCTGCACCACCCATAATCGCATTTTCTTCTACCGTCACAATAACATCATGGCTGTTAGCGAGTTGTTCAAGCAAGCTTAAATCCAGTGGTTTAACAAAGCGCATATCAGCAACCGTGGCATCCAGCTTTTCTGCCGCATCAGTCGCTGCTTCAAGTGTGGTACCAAAGTTAACAATCGCAATTTTTTGACCTTGGCGGGTTAATACCCCTTTACCGATAGGCAATGCCATCATACTTTCTACTTGTTCAGCACCTGTGGCAAAACCGCGTGGATATCGCACCGCCGTTGGACCATCTTGGTAACAATACCCGGTATACAGCATTTGGCGACATTCATTTTCATCTGATGGCGCCATAATGATCATATTCGGAATACAGCGCATAAAGCTTAAATCGAATGCACCTTGATGGGTAGGGCCATCGGCTCCCACAATACCGCCGCGATCAATAGCAAATAATACTGGTAAACGTTGCAAAGCTACGTCGTGAATAAGTTGATCGTATCCGCGCTGCAGGAAGGTCGAATATATGGCGACCACAGGCTTTAGTCCTGCACAGGCAAATCCTGCGGATAAGGTGACCGCATGTTGCTCGGCAATCGCAGCATCAAAATATTGGCTTGGGAAGCGTTGTGAAAACTCAACCATGCCAGAACCTTCGCGCATAGCAGGAGTGATTGCCACTAACTTCTCGTCTGTGGCAGCCATGTCGCATAACCATTTACCAAACACTTGTGAAAACGTAGGTAAACCAGGTTTAGTGGTCGGTTTCTTAAACAGGCTTGGATCAAATTTAGGCACTGCGTGCCAGCCGATAGGATCTTTTTCAGCAGGTTCATAACCACGACCTTTTTTAGTCATGATATGCAGTATCTGTGGACCTTTGAGGTTACGCATATTACGCATGGTTTCAACGAGCGAATCGACATCGTGACCATCTATAGGGCCAATATAATTAAACCCTAGTTCTTCAAATAGCGTTGCAGGCACAACCATGCCTTTAAGGTGTTCTTCAGTACGCTTAGCCATTTCTTTAATGACTGGCATCCCTTTAAGGACCTTTTTACTGTTTTCTCTAATGGTGGTATAAAAGCGTCCTGACATCAGTTGTGCTAAGTGGTTATTCAGTGCACCAACGTTTTCAGAAATCGACATTTCGTTGTCATTAAGTACCACCAGCATGTCATTGTGCAAGTCGCCCGCATGATTAAGTGCTTCAAACACCATACCGCCTGTCATGGCGCCATCACCAATGACGGCAACCACTTTACGACCCACAGCTTCTTTTTCAGCAGCGATCGCCATACCTAATGCTGCACTCACAGAAGTGCCTGAGTGGCCTACGCTAAAGGTATCGTATGGGCTTTCTTCACGCCATGGGAAAGGATGCAAGCCATTTTTTTGGCGAATGGTGTGCATCTGTTCGCGACGATCAGTGAGTATTTTGTGTGGATAAGCTTGATGGCCTACGTCCCAAATTAATCGATCGAATGGGGTATTGTAGACGTAATGAAGTGCCACAGTTAATTCAACTGTGCCTAAGCCAGAAGCGAAATGTCCGCTAGAAATACCAACAGACTGAAGTAAGAACTGTCTGAGTTCATCAGACACTTGTGGAAGTAAACCTTGAGGTAACTTCCTCAATTCTTCTGGTGTATTAGCTTTTGCTAGTACTGGGAATTTAGAAATATCGAAGCTCATAGCGAGATTGTCTGACTCTTTATTATAATCTTCGCTCAATAATGTAGTGGGCGAAGTCTGCAATTAACTGGCTATTGTATGGTAATTTAGTCAGCGCTGATAGTGCATCTTGTATTAGTTGTTCTGCACAGGCTTTGGCACCATCGAGACCAAGTAGTTTCGGAAAAGTGCTTTTATTCGATTGCTGATCGCTGCCTTGGGGTTTTCCTAGCTCTTCAGTGCTTGCGGTGATATCTAAAATATCATCCTGAACTTGAAAAGCTAATCCAAGCGTGTGAGCGTATTTCATCATGAGTTGATAGTGCTCATCGGGTATATCTGCAGCAATCAACGCGAGCTCTACGGCACAAGTAATCAACGCACCGGTTTTTTTATTATGTAATTGGGTTAATCTTTCTATATTGATACTGTGATCGGTAGCACTAAGATCAATTGCTTGTCCACCACACATGCCCTGGTACCCAGAGGCTTTGGCAAGTGCTCTCACCATGGCGATTTGCTGCTTTGGGTGTAAGTCATTGCTAGGAGCGGTGATAATTTCAAACGCTAATGTTTGAAGTGCGTCTCCAGCAAGAATTGCAGTGGCTTCATTAAAGGCAACATGTACCGTGGGTTGACCACGACGAAGTGCGTCGTTGTCCATAGCCGGTAAGTCATCATGTATTAAAGAATATGCATGAATACATTCAATGGCTGCGGCAGCTTTATCCAGCGCATTGATATTGACACCCAGCATATCACCGACACTATAGACCAAAAATGGTCTAATGCGTTTACCGCCTAATAATGCCCCATGCAGCATGGCTGCTTTTAAATCTGGGGCGGCATCATCAAGCAAAGTTAAATGCTCGTTAAGAGTAACATTAACGCGCTTTTGGTATGTTGTTATCGCTTCAGCTAACACGTATCAAGACCTATTATTTAATACACACTCTGTGACGATTATTCACTTTCAACAGTGAATGGCACAAATTCAGCATCATCTTCATTTAGTAATATAGAGACTTTTTGCTGTGCTTGTTCAAGTTTTGCTTGGCTTTGTCTGACTAACTTAATACCACGCTCAAATTGTTTAAGCGCGTCATCCAGAGACACTTCGCCTTGCTCTAAATGAGCAACAATGGTTTCAAGTTCAGTTAATGATTGTTCAAAACTGAGGTTTTCTGGTTTTTTTGCCACAATTAATATTCCTTTCATTACGCGAGTGACAAGGTATATCAGCCCAGCGTATCGGTCAAATACAGTCGCTGGATATTTGCTCAACAGCACGCTTTGTTATTGAATTTTGTTTAGAATGTGCAAAAACAAGCTAAACTTGAGCCGAGTTTGTCCGATAACAAGTCATAATTTAAAATTGATAGCATAAAATAGTATTGAAACTGTTGCTGTAATACATAACGATGGGCAATATAGTTAAGCAACAATATGCCCCGTTGTTCAGGTTATACAGTATGTGCTCACAGCACGATAAAGCGGCACAAATAGGCAGCGCAATGACTGCGATTGAGGAGAGGTTGTGGATTTAGCTACCCTAATAGGTATTATTGGTGCTTTTGCATTTATTATTGGTGCGATGGTGACTAGTGGTGGTATCGGATTATTTATCGATGTACCGTCAATTTTGATTGTTGTTGCTGGCTCATTATTTGTTGTGATGATGAAATTTAACCTAAAACAATTTTTAGGTTCGATAAAGATTGGCATGAAAGCCTTCATGTTCAAATTAGACAAACCTGAAGATTTAATCGAACAAGCTGTCACCATGGCTGATGCAGCCCGTAAAGGGGGCTTCTTAGCATTAGAAGAGGCGGTTATAACTAACAGCTTTATGCAGAAAGCTGTCGATATGTTGGTTGATGGCCATGATGGCGATGTCGTGCGTAATGCGCTAGAAAAAGACATTACCTTGACAGAAGAGCGGCATAAAACCGGTATTGGCATTTTTAAAGCCATGGGTGATGTAGCCCCTGCAATGGGAATGATTGGTACACTTGTCGGCTTGGTGGCGATGTTATCTAACATGGATGATCCTAAATCCATTGGGCCATCAATGGCGGTCGCTTTGCTAACGACACTTTATGGCGCAGTGATCGCCAACATGATCGCTATCCCAATGGCGGATAAATTATCATTACGTATGAACGAAGAATTGCTTAATCGTAATCTTATTATGGATGCGGTATTAGCTATTCAAGATGGACAAAATCCACGAGTTATCGAAGGCTTCCTGAAGAATTATTTGGCTGAAAAATTAAGAAAAATTGATACAACGGACGGAGAGTAACTCATGGCTAAGGCCAAGTGTGATTGTCCACCAGCAGGCGCCCCCATGTGGCTTGCCACCTTTGCAGACTTAATGTCATTGCTTATGTGCTTCTTCGTGTTGTTATTAGCGTTCTCTGAAATGGACGTGATGAAATTTAAGCAGATTGCCGGTTCAATGAAGTATGCATTTGGGGTACAAAACAAAGTTGAAGTAAAAGATATCCCCAAAGGCACCTCTGTTATTGCATTGGAATTTCGCCCTGGTCGACCCGATCCCACGCCTATTGAGATCATTAATCAACAGACTAATGAAATGACTCAACCAACCATAGAATATCAGGCCGGTGAAGATGACAATGCTGGTGGAACCCAAAAACAAAGCGGTGAACAGCGTGGCGGTAATGCCGCAGCAACAGCGCAGCAAGAAGCTGAAGCGGTTAAAAAAGATGCTGCATCTTCACAAGAAAATATTAACGAGCAAGTTAAGAAAATGGCTGAAAAGCTTAATGAAGAAATCGTCGATGGTGCGATTGAAATTGAGTCTTTAGGTCAGCAAATTATTATCCGTATTCGTGAAAAAGGCTCGTTTGCATCTGGTTCTGGCTTTTTACAACCTAAGTTCAAACCCATAGTGCGATCGATTGGTGAATTATTAAAAGATGTTCCCGGCGTGATTACGGTATCCGGTCACACTGACGGGGCCGACATTAGTAATGCTGTACAGTTCAAACTGGGAGCTATCAAGTCAACGTGCTGTTTCCGTAGCTCATGAGTTAAGAAAAGTCCCCGGCTTTGATGAGACACGAATGAAAGTGGTTGGAGAGGCATCTAATCGGCCATTAGTGGCTAATGATTCTAATGAGAATAGAGCAAGAAATCGTCGCGTTGAAATTTCTATCGAGCAAGGTAAGCCTAAAGAGTCGAATGAAATTGTAGTCTCGCAATAGTAACAACTCATCAGTTTACATCATTATTAGCGCAGTCTATGAAGGTTAAATAGATTGCGCTTTTTTGTGTCAAAAATGTGCTTTAACAGCCGTTTCATTTACAAAAAAACAGATAAAAAAGTGAATATGTTTGGTTAATAGACATCATTTGGTATAATTGGCAGATTATTGCATAAGTTATGCTATTTACTGGATTATCTACACATCTAGCAAATAGATATGTGTTGTTTTTTAATTTATTATCAAGGCATTACTGTCCTTTTTACTTAGCAAAACCGAGTGTGGTGCTATTTGATGGTGATACCTGTGGAACCCTGATGAAGTTTATTGTAAAGCTGTACCCTGAAATCATGATGAAGAGCAAGTCTGTAAGAGTGCGCTTTACTAAGATGCTCGAAACCAATATCCGTAATGTACTAAAAAACGTCGATGAAGGTGCCAAAGTTCTGCGTCAATACGATCGTATTGTAGTCAAGGTACCAATTGATAAACCGGAATTGTGTGATGCATTTGCAGACCGATTATCTTGCATTCCAGGTATTGCTCATATCGTACAGGTCAGTGAATACAGCTTTGATTCTATTGATCATATTTACCAGCAAACATTACCAATATACCGTGACGAAATTGCCGGTAAAACATTTTGTGTTCGCGTAAAACGTTCTGGTAAGCATGATTTTAACTCAATTGATGTTGAGCGATATGTGGGTGGCGGATTAAATCAGCATACGGATGCACTAGGGGTAAAACTTAAAAATCCAGATGTGACTGTTAATCTTGAAATCGATCAAGATAAGCTTTACATGGTCGAGCGCCGTATAGAAGGTTTGGGTGGTTTCCCAATGGCAACCCAAGAAGATGTGTTGTCGCTTATTTCGGGTGGTTTCGATTCTGGTGTATCAAGTTTTCAGTTTATTAAGAAAGGTGCGCGTACCCATTATTGTTTCTTTAATCTAGGTGGCGCTCAGCACGAGATAGGTGTTAAGCAGGTGGCTTATCATTTATGGAAAAAATATGGTGAGTCGCATAAAGTACGTTTTATCTCTGTGCCATTTGAGCCTGTTGTTGAAGAGATTCTTGAGCGCATTGATAATGGTCAAATGGGCGTAGTACTTAAGCGTGTAATGATGCGAGCTGCTACTCGTATCGCTGACAAATTTGGTATTCAAGCCTTAGTTACCGGAGAAAGCTTAGGACAAGTTTCTAGCCAAACACTGACTAACTTAAATGTGATTGATCGGAGTACTGAGTTACTGATTTTACGCCCGCTGATCACAATGGATAAACAAGATATTATTAATCAGAGCCGTATTATTGGCACTGAAGATTTTGCGAAGTCGATTCCTGAGTATTGTGGGGTTATTTCACAAAAGCCTACAGTTAAAGCGATATTGTCTAAGGTTGAAGCCGAAGAGATGAAATTCTCCGAAGACTTAATCGAACGGGTGGTTGCATCTGCTGTCGTGATGGATATTCGTGATATAGAGGCTGAAATGAATCAACAAGTTACCGAGACCGAAACGGTTAACAATGTGGCATCAGGTGAGATTATCATTGATGTTCGCGCTCCAGAAGAAGAAGAGCGAAGCCCATTATTGATCGATAATGTGATGATTAAAGCGATTCCATTCTTTAAATTAGCGACACAATTTGCTGACTTAGATAAGTCTAAAACGTATTTATTGTATTGTGACCGTGGGGTTATGAGTAAATTGCAGGCTTTATACCTTGTTGAGCAAGGCTATACGAACGTTAAAGTGTATCGCCCTTAACCACAGGAGCGGTTTGCTCGTGTGTTGGCCGCTTTTATCTGCATGAGTATTTAGGCCATAGCAAGTTGAATCAGCATACTTTTTAAGTTTGCATGTAACAGACGTAAAAAAACCGCATTGAATGCGGTTTTTTATTGTTTGGATAACAGGCTAAATCACAATCGTATTAGTTTGCTTGGACCACTTGTGAAGTTTTTTGTTGTTGTTCATTGTCAGCAACAAGAATGCTGTTAACATCGTTATTAATATCGATTTGCATGGCTTCAATACTTTGCGATAGTTCAGCATGTAAATCGGCCATATCGATAGGTTCTAGTTCAGTTGCTTGGGCTGTTGATAATCCGATGATGGATGTCAGCGCAACTGCAAACAGAGTATTTAGGTTGAACATAGGGGTGAGCCTCCAGGCTAATGAACCACATTTGGCGGACCATCCCAGTTACGTCGTAGAGAGTGTCCAACGGTATTTTTAATGCTGCTAATTTAACCAAACACAGTGTTCTTTACAAACGACAAAAAATAACCATAATCATTAGAAAAACTAATTATAAACCGAGAGATTGATCACTATGTCTAGACGATTACCTCCTTTGAATGCAGTTAAAGCATTTGAAGCTGCAGCAAGACATTTGAGCTTTACCCGCGCTGCAGAAGAGTTGTTTGTCACTCAAGCTGCTGTGAGTCATCAAATTAAGGCGTTAGAAGATTTTTTAGGGCTAAAGCTGTTTAGACGTAAAAATAGATCATTATTGTTAACAGAAGAGGGCCAAAGCTATTTTCTGGACATTAAAGATATTTTTATTGAGCTAGGAGAAGCGACAAATCGCTTGCTTGCTCGTAGTGCCGTCGGTTCGTTAACTGTGAGTATGTCACCGAGTTTTGCGATCCAATGGTTAGTGCCGCGTTTAGCTAAATTTAGTGAAAAAAATCCTGATATTGATGTGCGTATCAAAGCGGTAGACAGTGATGCAAGTTCGTTAACTGATGATGTAGATGTCGCTATTTATTATGGTCAAGGAAATTGGCCGGGTTTACGTGCAGACAAATTGCGTAATGAAGTGCTTATTCCGGTATGTTCGCCACTCTTACTCAATGGTCCTAAGCCACTAACGCTACCGAGCGATTTGAAGTTTCATACCCTACTGCACGACTCTAACCGTCAGGATTGGCAGGCATGGTTTAGGCAATGTGGCGTGACAGATATTAATGTCAATCAAGGGCCGATATTTAGCCATTCTTCATTGGTATTGCAAGCTGCAGCGCATGGCCAGGGAGTTGCTTTAGGTTATAGCGTACTTGCTCGGCCAGACATTAAAGCGGGGCGCTTAGTGTGTCCGTTTTCTGAAGTATTGGTTAGCAAAGATGCCTATTACTTAGTCTGCCAACAAAACCATTCTGAAATAGGCAAAATTTCAGCCTTTAGAGAGTGGATGGTGGACATGTTTGCAGAGGAGTCTCGAAGTGAACTGCTTACCGGATAATACCAGGATGTTGGCCCACGACTCCCTATTACAAGGCCCTAAAAGTGATACTTTGATTGTTTTTGCTCATGGTGCGGGTGCCAATATGCATCATGAGTATATGGCGACGATGACGGATAAGTTAATAGCGCAAGGCTATCAAGTGTATCGATTTAATTTTTTGTATATGCAAGCCAATATGCAAGATGGAAAACGACGTCCGCCTGATAGAGCGCCTAAACTTCTCGCGCACTATGAACAAGTGCTACAGGACATTAAGCAAAAAATCGCCCTTGGTCAGATCAACTGTCAGCGAATCATCCTAGTGGGTAAGTCTATGGGCGGGCGGATGTCAGCGACATTGACCAGTACCGATTATCAACGACAACAGCCCGGACTTGATGATGTCATGAGTAAAGTGGCAGCCATAGTCTGTTTAGGTTACCCGTTTATTCCCCTCAAAGGTGGCAAACCGCGTCTTGATCCTATTGTGCATAATGCTCTACCGATGTTAATTGTGCAGGGTGAGCGAGATAAGTTTGGCGATGTTCAGCAAGTGCCTACATGGACGTTAGGCGAGCATACTCAAGTGTGTTGGATTGGTGATGGTGATCATAGTTTGCAACCGCGAAAATCGTCAGGTTTTACCCTCGAGGGCAATCTTAATCAGGCTATTGAGTACATTCGGCAGTTTATTTCGCAATTAGGCTAAGGCTTAAGTGCTATATGCTGTGTCTATTATGCTGATATCGGTATCAACGCCAGTAGCAACTTAATTACAGCTCTGATACACATGGTGATGGCTTAAGTCTCGAAAATGAGCTTGCTTCGGTAGTATGATGGATGATTAGTTTATGTTGTATGAGGTTAAGTAAGATGAATAAAGGTCTATTACTCTTTGCCACTTTTAGTGGTTTTCTGGCCGTAGCACTGGGGGCTTTTGCTGCTCACGGACTTAAAACTATCGCCCCACCAGAGCTGGTGAACATTTTTAAACTCGGGGTCGACTATCAGTTTTATCATACCTTCGGATTGATTGCATTGGCTTTTTCTGCCCATTGGATCCCATCTAAGTTGATCAATTGGGCTGCTTATAGCTTTATTGCTGGGATAATATTTTTTTCAGGTTCGTTATACCTTTATGCTTTTACGGGCGCTAAATGGATTGGTCCAATTACGCCAATCGGAGGATTATGCTTCCTAGTCGGTTGGTTGTTATTTGCCGCGGCAATTTGGCATACAAAATCGCCTGAATAATGGCTTGGGTAAATTCTCCCACCTCGAGTATTTTTGGGTATAATGGCGGGATTATTATCTCGCGGTTATGCGAATATCCTTACGCTAAGGCTCCAAATGAAAAACCTATTCCTATTTTGTCGCTCAGGCTATGAAAAAGATTGTGCGGCAGAAATTCAACAACGTGCTGCAGAATTAAACGTCGGTGGCTTTGTAAAAACAAATCTCAACGATGCTTATGTTATCTATCAATGTTTTGATGATAATGGTGCCGATACGTTAGCCAAGGATTTAGCGCTTAGTTCATTAGTGTTTGCGCGACAAATGTTTGCTGCCGGTGAGTTGTTGACTGATTTACCTGAACAAGATCGCGTTGGGCCGATTGTGGCTTCACTTGCCCAATTGTCAAAGTGTGGCGAGCTGCGTGTTGAAACACCTGATACAAATGAAGCTAAAGAATTATCGGCATTTTGTCGTAAATTGACCGTACCGCTTCGCCAAGGCCTAAAAAAAGAGTGGTGCATTGCTCAATGCTGAAAATGACCGTCGTCCAATTATTCATGTGTGTTTCATTGGACCTGGTAAAGCGTATGCGGGTTATTCCTTAAGCCATAATAGTTCACCACATTTTATGGGGATCCCGCGCTTAAGAATGGCTACGGATGCGCCGAGTCGCTCAAGCCTTAAGTTAGATGAAGCCTTCGGTGCTTTTTTAACCAAAGAAGAACAAGAAACTCGCTGTCGCAGTGGCCTAAATGCGGTTGACTTAGGGGCTTGCCCTGGTGGTTGGACCTACCAATTAGTTCGCCGTGGCATGATGGTTGCTGCCATTGACAATGGTCCTATGGATCCAAAATTGATGGAAACCGGCCAAGTGAAGCATTACCGTGCCGATGGCTTTCGTTTTGAGCCGCCACGTAAAAATATTTATTGGTTAGTGTGTGACATGGTTGAAAAGCCTGCTCGTGTTGCTGAGTTAATGGAAGCATGGGCAATTAATGGCTGGTTTAAAGAAGCTATTTTTAATCTTAAATTACCAATGAAGAGCCGCTATAAAGAAGTGAGCACTATCTTAGAAACCATGGCCACCATTTTAACTGAAAATGAAATCGATTTTAAAATGCAGTGTAAACACCTTTACCATGATCGTGATGAAGTGACGGTACATTTATGGATTTTCCCTGAAAAGGGTGTGAGCTACGCATAAGCATGCAATAGTATCGCAAACAAAAAGCCCCTTATGCAGTAGTGCATAAGGGGCTTTTTGGTGAATGGCTGAGCAGATTAATCGCTGATGAGCTGAATAAACCGTCAGCCGTACGCTTAGTCCTAGACTAAACGATCCAGTACTGCTTGAGTAAAATCGGTCGTGCCGTGAGTACCGCCTAAATCGCGAGTCGTACGATCGCCTTCTTCTATCACTGCCGATACTGCACTGCGGATCATTTCAGCTTTATCAGACATGCCTAGGTATTCTAGCATTTGAATCGAGGCTAAAATAACGGATGTAGGATTGGCTAAGTTTTTGCCTGCAATATCAGGAGCACTGCCGTGTACCGCTTCAAAAATCGCAGCATCACGACCAATATTTGCGCCCGGTGCCATGCCTAAACCGCCCACTAGACCTGCACATAGGTCTGACAAGATGTCACCAAATAGGTTTGTCGTCACGATAACATCAAAGTTTTCAGGATTCATAACCAGTTTCATGCAAGTAGCATCAACAATCATTTCTTCAGTGGTAATGTCTGGGTAACGTAAGCTCACTTCACGTGCCACTTTCAAGAATAAACCTGAGGTTGATTTCATGATGTTAGCTTTGTGAACGATAGTCACTTTTTTACGATTTTCTTTACGTGCAAGCTCGTAAGCAAAGGTGGTGATTTGTTCTGCGCCTTGACGGGTAATAATACTCGTCGCTTCTGCAGTTTGACCATCATCAGAGATTTTTTGTCCTAAACCTGAGTACATACCTTCAGTGTTTTCACGCACGGTAATAATATCAATGTTTTCATAACGCGCTTGAGTGCCTTTAAATGAAATCACTGGGCGCACGTTGGCATAAAGGGCAAACTTCTTACGTAAGCTCACATTAATTGAGGTAAAACCTTCTCCCACAGGAGTGGTTAACGGACCTTTAAGAGTAATCCGGTTTTTCTCGATAAGATCTAAAGTACGTTGTGGTACTAATTCACCGTGCTTTTCTAACGCCGTTAACCCTGCATCTGCAAATTCATATTCAAAGTTACATCCTGCTTTGTCGAGGATTTTTAATGCTGAATCGATAATGCTTGGGCCAATCCCATCACCTGGGATCACGGTTATTGTACGTTTTGACATGAATAGTCCTTCCACGGTTGTGGTTACTGCAATTGATAGACCGTATACATGACACGGCTAGGTGACGATAAAAAGCGTCGTTTTTCTGCGGCGTATTTTAACGACTTTTAATGTTTATTTACAGAAAATAGTGAGTATTATCACATTAATTCCGTTATTTTTAAGTCAATTCTAATTTGATTGTTTTACTATGAACCTTTATTACAAATTGTTTACGTGTAAAGCATCTCAAGGCTGAATGATGTTGGTCGGTTTATGTTTTATTGTCGTGCATTAGCTTATTCGGTGAGCTTTTTTTATATAGACGACCTTGGTCGAATGCAATGCGTTAAATCGATTACAGACTGCTTAAGTCAACTGTTGACTCGTTAAGATTAAAGATGATCTATTTACGAGCCCATTACGATAATCTGTTCCAGTTATGGACTATGGGAACTATTAGAGGAAAACTGTGAAATTATTTAATTTAATTCCATTGGCAGTCTGTCTGTCATTGAGCGCCCATGCGGCGCCCCAACGTGCATTGTCTCTCGATGACATTATGCATTTTGAAACCCTTCAACAGCTGGTTATTTCTGATAATGGCGCAGTTATTGCTGTACAGGCTACTCCTGATAGAGGCGATAGTCGTGCATTAATTCGTTTTAGTGATAATCGTAAACAATATGAAATTGCCAATGGCACCAATGTCCAAGTCAGTGCTGATGGTAAATATGTTGTGGCGACAATTGAAGCGAGCTTATTTGACCGAGAAACGAAAAAGAAAGACGACTTACCTCATCAAGTGGTGTTACTGAACACCGAAAATGGCAAGCAGCAGCAATTTGATAAGGTCGACTCCGCAGTATTTAGCGATGACGGTCATTTTCTGGTTTTAAAGTTTGACGTGGCTAAAGCTGAATCGACAGAGACTAAAACAACATCTCCAGCAGCTCAGTCCGGTTCATCAGCGCTTGAAGCGAGTATTGTTGAAAATAACGCCAAGACTGATTCTGCTCAATCTCAAACTGAAAAAGCCGATAAAGGCGCTGATATTCAGCTGATTAATTTAGCCACAGACCAAAAAACATTATTATCGAATGTGACTCAATTTGCCTTTGATAAAGTTGCACAACATTTGGTTGCGGTAGTCAATCAAGATGATAGTCAACTACACCAAGTCGTGTTAGTCACGCTCGATAATCAACAACAGCGTCCGCTTTACAGCAGTAAAAATGAACATATTGAAGCATTAGCTATCAGCGACAATGGCCAATATGTTGCGGTAACTAAAGGCATGGCAAGTGCTTTACGTTATGGCCGAGAGCATAATTTGTTGTTACTCGATGTACAAAATAATCAACAACAGCAGTTTGCTCCGACCAAGAAGTGGACATATAACCAATATTCAAGCTTACAGTTTTCAAAAGATGGCCAGCGTTTATTTGTTGGCCGAGTGCCAACAGTAGGGCAGCAAGCTGAATTAGCTGATTATCAAAATCCAAATGATGTCTTTAATCCTGAGATTATTACCGCCAAAAAACAGCTACGTATTTGGCATGGTGATGATGCCAAAATTAAGCCTCAAGAAGTTAAAGAATATGAGCAAGAATTAAAACGCACTTATCTAGCGGTTTTACACCTTGACTCAAATAAGGTTGTCCAATTAGCAGACCAAGTTGTGCCTGATGTGACCTATGGCGAGCAACCACGTTTCTTGTTAGCCAGCTCAGATGTGCCATATCAGAAGATGGTGACTTGGGCAGGCTTTTATCGCGATGTCTATTTAGTGGACGTTAACAACGGTAACAAAACGCTAGTGTTAACTCAGCAACCCAGTGATGCGATGCCGACGTTATCACCCAATGCCAAGTTCTTAGCTTATTACCAGCAAGGTAACGTATTTTTATTTGATGTTGCCTCTCAGCGTCGGGTTAATTTAAGCGCAAATATTACTACTCCTTTTGCTGATGAAGACCATGATTATCCCAGCGCAGCTCCCGGGTTACGGCTTTGGTCCTTGGTTGGCCGACGATAGTGCGATAACGGTATATGACAAATATGATGTCTGGCAGTTTAATACTGCATCAAAACAAGGCTTTATGTTGACCAATGGGGAAGGGCGTAAACAGAAAACTCAATTTAGGCTAGTCGGCCTAGTCAAAAAAGATGAATTATTACCTGCGGTCGTTAACAATGCTGAGACTGTGTTGTTGCAAGGCTATAATTATCTATCAAAAGCGGATGGGTTTTTTAGCGCTAAAATCGGCGTGGCTGGTGTGAGTCGTTTAACTGAAAGTAATAGTAAATTAACCTTACTGGCTAGAGCGAATAAAGCCGCTGCAGTGGTATTTACAAAGCAGCGCTATGACTTATATCCAGACTTGTATGTTGCCGATAATACCTCGCCACAGAAAGCCGTTCAGTTAACTACGCTTGATAAACAACGTGAACCATTTAACTGGGGCAATGCAGAATTAGTCCATTGGCGAGATGGCGATGGTGTCAAAATGGACGGGGTGTTAATTAAGCCAGCAAATTATCAAGCAGGCAAACAGTATCCCACGCTGGTGTATTTTTACCGCTTTATGAGTGACAGGTTATATGCTTTTCCTGATATGAAGCTCAATCACCGACCAAACTTTGCATGGTATGCAGACAATGGTTACGCTATTTTCTTACCCGATATCCGTTTTGAAATTGGTTATCCAGGCATTTCGTCAGTAAAAGCATTGACTGCAGGAGTGCAACAGCTAATTGAAATGGGCGTGACTGATCCAGATGCCGTGGGTATTCAGGGGCATTCATGGGGTGGTTATCAAAGCGCTTTTGCGGTAACACAAACCAATATCTTTAAAGCGGTTGTTACTGGTGCTCCGGTGTCGAATATGACCAGTGCTTATAGTGGTATTCGTCATGGGTCAGGCTTAGCAAGACAGTTTCAATACGAAACTGGCCAGAGCCGAATCGGAGAAAGTTTATTTGCTGCGCCGCAAAAATACATAGAAAACTCGCCTATTTTTTATGTAGACCGTATTCAAACTCCAATGATGATCATGTTTGGTGATAAAGATGATGCTGTGCCTTGGGAACAAGGCGTTGAGTTATATCTGGCTATGCGCCGCGCAGGGAAGGATGTGGTGTTTTTACAATATCAAGATGAGCCACACCATTTGAAAAAGTATCCTAATAAGCTTGATTACAGTATTAAGATGAAGCAGTACTTTGATCATTATTTGAAAGGCACACCTGCTCCAGATTGGCTGCGCCAAGGCGAATCTTATCAGGAGTACAAAAAAGCAGATTAATGTTATAAGCTATTGCGGATGAACAAAAAGGCCCTAACTGTTTCGGTTAGGGCCTTTTTGCTGAATTTATTGATTGTCGAAAGTATTATTGCGGTGCTTTACCTGCGATAGGCAGATCAAAATATTGTTGCTGAGTATCTTGTCCCCATGCCACTAAAAGATTATCTCTGAACAACAATGGTGTACATTCTTCTTTAGTGGTTTCGCCATCTGACTTTACATGATGGGTGCGGTAATACATCACTTGATATTGACCATCAACACCCGTTTTAGCTTCGACAAAATCTGCGCTGCCTAGTAAGGTTCGGATCTCATCAAGACTTTGGCCAAAGTGAATGTCACTCATTTTTTGTAAATTAAATGCTTGGCGATCGTCCCAAGCTCGGTCTTCTGGTTGAGGTTCATAAACAAAAATGACGACAGCGACAAACAACAAATAGGCTGTGAAAATGCCACCTATGATATAGCTTACTTTTGAGTTCATAATGCGTTTAATCCGTTATGCTATGAAGATCGTTTTTATTATTGGATGATTTATTATTACACTAGTTTGATATTGGTTTAGTTCTAAATTGTTTCAAATTAATATTCAACGGGATATTGCATTGTAACTGCGCTAATTTGTAGCTAATGCGGGCGATTTCTTTTCCTTCCGCTAACTTAAGTGCTTGTTTAGCGCCAAGGTTGTCTAGCGAACGATATAAATTAGCTAAGGTTCTGAACTTGTTGAGCAAGTCGGCTGCTGATTTTGGACCTATCCCCATAATGCCGGGAATTTTATTACCACTGTCTCCCGCCAATGCAATAAAGTCGAGCATTTGATATTGCTCTATTCCGAGTTTTTTCCCGTATTCTGTAACATCAAAAAACTGTTGATTAAAGTGATCCCATAAGGTGAGATTTTTGCTAGGTAATTGACTAAAGCCTTTGTCGGTTGACACTATGATAACCTCGCCACTGTTACTGATCATCTTCATCGCGAGAGTCGCGATGACATCGTCAGCTTCTGATGGCGCATCGAAAGAGTTAATGTCTTGCTCGGCTAAAGTCGCTTTGATATTTACTAGGCCATCACTTAATGCTGTTGGCATTGGTTTGCGACCTTTTTTATAATCGTTATACAGTGTTTTGCGCCAAGAGGGCTCATTGCCGTCCCAGACAACAATACAATGCGTGGGTTGATGCTGTAGCAACATTTTTTTAGATGCGGCCAGCACACGTTCTTGTACGCTGGCTATATCGTTTTCATCTGGCAACACCGCATGAATACGGCGCACCAGATTAAGTCCATCGATAATGAGTAATTTATTCATTGGTTTTTATTATGTTGTAGCAGGGCACGTAAGCACTTCCTGGCAGTTTCATTCGTTGTTGTTTAACAAAAGCGTTTAATAGCTTATCCATCATCAGCATGAGTTTAGGATCACCTTTAATCTTAAAGGGGCCGAACTGTTGGATCAACTTGATTGTGTCACCTTTTACGTTACCGGCAACAATTCCTGAAAATGCTTTACGCAAGTTGGCGGCAAGTTCTGCTTTGTTATCTTGAAAGTAGAGATTTAAATTTGCCATAACCTCATGGGTTGGTGCAAAGGGTAATTGAAATTCGGGTTCAATTTTTAATGACCATTGATATTGGTAAGCATCACATTTTTGTTTGCGATAGGCTTTGACTTGCTCCATACCCTGTTTCATTACTTGAGCCACTTTGACGGGATCATCAATAATAATTTGATATTTGCTTTGTGCTTCAATGCCTAACGTGGCACCAATAAATTCATCAATAACAGTAAAGTAGTCAGCACTTTCAGCTGGTCCCGTTAGCACCAGTGGAAAACATGAATCGCTATTGTCTTTATTTAATAAGATACCCAGAAAATAGAGTAATTCTTCTGCCGTTCCGGCTCCGCCAGGAAAAATAACAATCCCATGGCCTAAACGAACAAAGGCTTCGAGGCGTTTTTCGATATCGGGTAAAATGACCAATTCATTGACGATTTGATTGGGTGGTTCAGCGGCAATAATACTTGGCTCAGTTAAACCGATATAGCGGGCGTTGTGTACTCTTTGTTTGGCATGTGCAATAGCGGCACCTTTCATTGGGCCTTCCATTGCGCCAGGTCCGCAACCGGTACATATATCTAATCGGCGTAGCCCCAGTTGGTAACCCACATCTCGTGTATATTGATGCTCAACTGCGTTGATACTGTGTCCTCCCCAACAGACCACCACATTAGGATCTTTCATTGGTGAGATTGCCTGAGCATTGCGTAAAATATCAAACACCACATTAGTAATGTGAGTCGCATTGCTTAAATCTATGTGTTTTAAATTCTCGTATTTATTGCTGATATAAATAATATCGCGCAGCACAGCAAATAAGTGCTCTTGAATACCAGTGATAATTTCACCGTCGACGAAGGCTTTCATCGGCGGATCAATGAGCTCAATCTGTATGCCTCTTTCGCGTTGTAATATATTGATGCTGAAGGATTCGTAACGATGAAATAGTGCTTCAGAGCTATCGCTGATGAGGCCTGAAGCTAATACTGCTAGTGAGCAGTTTCGGTATAATTGATAAAGGTCGCTTTTTGCACCTTGTTTTAGTCGCTCTACTTCTAATTGAGAAAGCTGATCTAGGCTACCATTTGGACTAATCTTTACTATCATAAGCAACTCCTTTGGACTCGAGTAATTGATGCCGAGTCCAAAGAGAACTGTCTTAGGATGGGCTAGATATCAATAACGACTCGGTCCCTGCCGTTGTTTTTTGCTTGGTATAATGCAGCATCTGCTCTTTCGAAAGCTTCTTCAAGCGTTTCGTTTTCCATGACTTGTGCTGCACCTATAGATAATGTAACTGTAATTCTCTGATTTTTAAACTTAAATGGAATATTTTTGATTTTATCTTTAACGCGATTCAATAATTGAGAGATATTTTCATCAGTAATATCAGGTAATAGTAATACAAATTCTTCGCCACCATAACGGGCAACAAACTCACTATCTCGTAATGAGTTTTTTAAGGCCATAGCAATAACTTGCAGGGTTTTATCTCCGGTGCTGTGACCAAAGGTGTCGTTAATCACTTTAAAATGGTCTATATCAGTAATGGCTATCCATAATGGCGTTTTAAAGCGGACATGGTTGCGATAGTCTTGCTCCATTCTATCTTCTAATGCTGTCCTGTTTGCCAGTTGGGTCAGCGGATCGAGTAGATTGAGCTTTTGATGTTCAAACAGTTTTTCTTTGTAATTGTTGGCTTCTTGACTCATCGAGTTGAGTTCTTTACGCATAGATTCAATCGACTTACGTAACAGTGTTTGTTCACGCTGCTCTAGGGCTTCTTTACGAGAAAGAGCATCACGAAGAGAGGATAACTGTATCGTTAGTTGGGTCTTTAATTCGTTAAGACTATCAGCATCAGCGACTAACTCGTCTGCGTTGTTAACGCGTAAATTAATCTCTTTATTTAATTGGCCTTTAAGCTGCTCACTGCGTTGGTTATTGTTATAGCTGTTATTGACGACATCGCGGACTATGGACAAGGCATCATTAAGTGCAAATAAAAAGTCTTGTGATGCGCTTTTTTCACGTGCAATATTTTCTAACAGTAAACTTAATATTGATTGGTAAGAGTCGAGTAAACTGCTCAAGCTAATATCACCAAGTAATATTTCTTTTATGACTAGAATTTGGTCGCGTTGATCTTTTCTAAACTCAATTTCGGCAATCTTAGCAGCAAGCTCTTTGGCAAGTTGAACGTGCTGAGGCAAAATCTGGTAATCGTCTGCATCGGCAAATTCGTTTTTTAAAATTTCTTCATAGAAAAAAATCAGCTTTTCGACTTTTGGGATGTATTCCCATACTGTATGAAATGGTTTACCGAGTTCTTGTTTAAAATAAGTCAGTTCTTTTTTGAGTTTTTCTGGGGCTGAATCAATGCGTTGGATCTGACGGATAACTCGATTAAGGCCGTTACGGCTGTCTTCTAAACGCGTCATTGTTTGGTTGTATTGAGATTTTAACAAGCGTTCAATGTCGACTAATTCTGGCAGTGCTTCATCAATTTGTTCAAAATTGTGCATATGATGGCGCAATTTTGCCAGTTTATTGTCGAGTTCAATACATTGTCCTTTGCAGGCAAGACTGAGATGGGAGATAAATTGAATCAGTGTTTTCAATTTACCATTGCGATCGACGTTTATCTCTTCGAGAGCAAGTTTGGCTGCGTGGAGCTTTTGCTTCATCAACGAAATTTGTGTTATCGCTGTATTTGACTCTTTCATGTTGCAGTGCCTACTCTCATTTTTCATCTAAAGGCATAGGTTGCCGTGATTGTTGCCATATTGAAGACATAATTTCGTTTTTTCACTAACTAATCTCTGATCAGTTAACACTATAGTAATATTATCTCAATAATGTTGTGCAGCAAATCCAATTACCGTACAAAACAGTATAAATAACTATAATTGCCAGTTTATTACGCGATTAATTATTTGGCCAATTTATACTTTGGGCATGACGATTACTTTCTGCACGAATGATGCCGCGGTTAAGTGCTTGAGTCAGATTTAAATAAAGTGGCCGCATAAAAATAGCTGCTGGTGCAAAATTAAGTGGCCTCAATGAGACATAAGCTGGTTGCTCGGCAATATCCATTGCCGCGGCAAGCGCATATTGTAATGTCTCAAATTGTAATTCTGCACTAATACTGACATCAGGGTTGGCGAGCAAGGGTAAACTAATGTGGCCAATGCTGGCATAGTGTTCGGCCGATTTTTGCGCAAAATTTGGAATCGTAAACTGCGTTGTTTTTAATTGCTTAAGACTCTCAATGACGGCATTTAATATAACATCAGCATCATACTGTTGATTAAAATAGCATCCAATCAGTCCTGAGCGTATGGTAAATACTTGAGTATCTAAGTGCTTACTGAATTGAATGTTAAATTGTTGCATCAATGCCGTTGATTCTGTGAGTCCAAGTTGAATATCAATATTATTTAATTCGTTGATATTTACCAAAGCTAATGTTTTAGGTTCGGTATTTTTTAGCGTGCTGATCAGTTGAATAAATGCTCGGTAACCTTGTGCTTGTGTTATGGGATCGATTGTATTTAAACGTTGTGCGTTAAGGTACAGAGTATTGCGCTGTTGAAATTTTCTGTAGATAAAAATCAATAAGATAATCGCAATACTAAAAATAAGTACTAATACTAAAATGATAAATTGATTGTATTTATTTTTAGTCGTTTGCAGTTCCAGTTTATTGCGCATTAAACCCAGTTCAAATTTTAATTTCTGTTCTGTTAGCTCTGAAAAGTCATTGGGTTGTTCAGTTTTACTCTGTGAATTATTGACTAATTCGACTATCTCATCGACAGTTTTAAGCGCTGCATTAATGTTGTTAGTTTTGCGATATGCGGTAGATAAATACCCTAAAGCCTCGGTTTGCACCTCGGTTAAATGTTTCTTTTTAGCCAGCTTAATCGCTTTATTTGCATGCTCAATCGCGTTTGTCCACATGCCTTCGCTGGTTGTTATTTGAGCAAATAGGAGTTCGTTATGGACTAAGTAATGATCTACTTTTCGAGCTCTAAATATTTCATTTGCTCGTTGCATTACATCCAATGACGCCTGAATATTATGCAATTTAAAATAAGCCTCGCCTAAATTGTGATATGTGAGCCCAATTGCAATTTGGTTCCCCATTCGCTCATTTACTTGCTGGACATTTAAATAATAATCGATGGCTTTATTCCATTCCCCTTTGCCTGCGTAAATCATCGCCATAACAGTTAATGATTCTGACAAGTAGACATCCTGGCCGATTACTTGAAATATTTCCGCCGCATTGTGGGCATATTTGAGTGCATCATCCCATTGTTCTAAATCACGGTAGGTCCGCGCGAGATTGAGCTGTGTTTGGGCTTTAATGCCTGGGTAATCTAAGATGTTGGCTAAACGAAATGCTTCACTGTAATGCTGCAGTGACTTTGCTTGATCGCCATTCAGATTGTAATAACGGCCTAATTGCGATTCCGCATCGGCGATAAAATAATTATTGTGTAACTGATAAGCCATTTCACGATAACGATTTAAATGAGACAAGGCTGGCGTAGGTTGAAGTAACAATGAATGTAACATGTTCAATTGTTCATGCAGTGTTAACTTGAACAGGGTGCTTTCTAAGCTGATATCGGCGTTAACCATATTCAACGCATCATTGAATTCAACGATCACTTGATTATATTCTTGGTTTTTACGTCCCTTTATCCGTGCTTTAAGCATAATCACCATGGCTTTTTCAAGCGTTGTTGATGCAATGCTGTCTAACTGCGATATGAGTAATTCTGCATCTTGGTACTTAGTTGGCGATGTGAGTTTTGCTTGTAAATTAAGGCGAGCTAATAGCTCTAAATCACGATGGAGTTCATTTGGTTGAAAACCTAAATTTTCAGCGACTTGGTCGAATTCTGCTTTGTTTGAAAAGTGCAAAGGAAACTCGGTCGTTCTCAATAACTTGGTATAAATTTTTTGAGGATTTTCTTTGAACAATATTTCTTGCTGTTCAATATCTCTTGCGCACACTGCTGAACTTAATAGTATTGAACATAATATGATCAGAGGAAAACATCGCAGCATAGTAAAAGATACCTTTTTAGGATTAAAAAATGTGGACGTCATTATCAGCTGGTATCGATGAATAAATTAACATTGGTTTGTCATTGATACTAAGTATTCTCACTCAGTTACAAATTGCCACTGTGTTAATGAGTCTAGATCGTTATAATTGTTCGGAATTTAAAATAAAAACAATAGAATCATACCAGAAGGAACCTAGAGTGAAACCTACTTCTCTTGCAATTTTAGCTAGCAGTGCCATTTTTTTGATGACTTGGGCCATGCCAGCCCTTGCTGATGTTGATTACCATATTGATATTAATCAACCCGCACACCATTTAGCTCAGGTGAGTGTGTCATTTCCTCAAACTGATTCGCAGGTGCTAACGGTTAATTTACCAGTATGGCGAACCGGCCGTTATCAAGTATTGCCTATTGCTGATGGGGTTAGATTGTTTAATGCGACCGACAGCAAGGGTCAGTCGCTACCTTGGAAACGCACTGCCAGTGGTGAATGGCAAGTAACCTTAACTCAACCTACATCGGTTAAGGTGACATATCAGTTGCATGCTAATGAGCTTGGTGACCGATTACGTCACATTGATAGTAGCCATGCTTTCTTAGATGCCAGTGGTGTGTTTATGTATAGCCCTGCGTTTCGCCAGCAACCTATTACGGTCAATATGCAAGTGCCAAAAGGCTGGAAAAGTTATTCTGGAATGGAGAGAGACGGCAAGTCACATTCATTTAAAGCAGCTAATTATGATGTCTTAGTTGACTCACCGATTGAGACGGGAATAAGCCAGCACTTTAGTTTCGATGCCGATAATCGCCAATATGAGGTGGTTTTTTGGGGGGAGGGGAACTACGACACCACGCAAATTATTGCTGATTTAGGTAAAATAAGCGCTCAAGCGTCAGCTATTTGGAACGGTTACCCGTTTAAACGTTATGTGTATATGGTGCATGCCACTAGCGGTGCACGCGGAGCCACAGAACACCTGAACTCAACAGTTATTCAATTACCGCGATTTAACTTTCGTGAGCGTGAAGATTATTTACGCTTTATTAGTACCGCATCGCATGAGTTTATTCATACTTGGAATGTAAAATCGTATCGTCCTCAAGGATTGGTGCCTTACGATTATCAGTCAGAGAATATGACGGATTTATTGTGGGTCGCAGAAGGTTCAACCAGCTATTTTCAAAATCAGTTGTTGTTACGTGCTGGGGTGATGACGGCAAAAGAATTCTTTGATGATTTGAGCTTACGGATAGTACTTAATCAGCATAATCCTGGGCGTGAAACCCAATCGGTTGCAGAAGCCAGTTTAGGTCAATGGAGTAGCACTTGGGGCGATTATGCGGTTAACCACAGTGTGAATATTTATTCTGAGGGATATTTAGCTTCACTGGCATTAGATTTCAGTGTGTTAACTGACAGTAAGCTAGCGCATTCTTATCGTGATGTGCACAAGGCGTTATATGAAAACTTTAAAATTCCAATGGGCTACACAGTGGCAGATGTGCAAAACATATTAACTACTCTCACCGGCAAAGATTATCAACCTTGGTGGCAGAAATTTGTGAATCAGCCAGTTAGTTTAGAGTTTAATGATCTATTAGCTCAAGCCGGTTTGGTAACCACTTATGGTGATAAGCCCAAAATACAAGTTGATACAGGCATGGGCTTATCCGGCTTATATGCAGATTTAGTATTAGCAACTGTGGCTAAAAATAGTCCAGCTTGGAAAGCCGGTTTAACGGCTGGTGATGAGTTAGTGGCGGTCAATGGTTTAAAAGTCACCGCAGACGGTTTTGCTAAACGCTTTAACGATTTTAGCCCTGGTGACACTGTCAAGGTGACGGTATTTAGTAATGATCAACTAAAAAATGTGAACTTAGTGTTGGCAGAACAACCGAAAGATAAGTTAGCGATTACTGCGGTTGATAATGTGACTGCTGAGCAAAAAGCTTTCTTTAAAGCATGGTTAGGTATTGATTGGCCTTTTGATACCGAAGGTAAATGGATTAACGCTGACGGCGAATAAGCTCTTACGTATGACTGAGTTATTTTGTTGTAGATAAAAAAATGCCCTGAAATTCAGGGCATATTTTATCGTGTTAACTTATGTCTGCGGGGCGGTTTCAATAAAAAACGGCTCTTTTTCAACTGCCGCTAAAAACAGTTTTAGCTTAGGGTAGTTAGCGATATGTATACGTTGGCGGAATATCGCCCAACTGAGGTAACAGGCCAGTCTTAGCTGTACATCATTAAAAGGGCCATGCAAAGGCAATTCAAATGTTTCAAGCTGCACTAATGTCGACTCAATTCGCTGCGCCTGTCTGATGGTGTAATCAAAGCGCTCAATATCGACCCCATCACGAGACAAGAAGAATAAATTGATTGTGCTGTCCAGTGCTGTATTGATCATACAATATTGATCAAGCTCGACAGTGCTTTCAAGGAACGGCTTGTCCGACTTGCTGCGGATATATCGCAATATGGCACTAGAATCGGTTAGCGTTAACTCACCATCTTGTAAAAAAGGCACCCGTTTAGTCGGCGATAACGTCGCGCTGGTGGCGTGATCGGTTTCAATAAATTGGTAATCGAGCGTTGACTCAAGTAGTGCAATTCTACAATGGCGAACAAAAGGTGACGTATAACTTCCGTATAGTTTCATATTGTGTCCTTAGTTGGATTACACGCTTTGCTCTAGTGGACCAAAAGCTTGATTAACCGCATTAATAAACGCGACTAATTCACTGCCCATTAAGGCAAAATCTGCATCTAAACGGGCTAATGGGTCTTCTGTACCGACTTCATCATTACCTGCTCTAAATTCTTCAGAAAACTTAAGACGTTTAATCGTGGCATCAGATTGCATTAAAAAGGCAATCGACTGGCCAAAATGTAAGGCTAGTTTGTGTACTTGCTTGCCTGTTGCAATATGAGCGAGCACTTCATCTTCTTGGAGCACTTGTTGCTTAAAGCGTACGATACCGCCTTCATCAGAGTCAGACTTAAGTTCGGCTTCATCTTGCATCTCAAATGGTGCAGGAGCTTCACCTGCTTGTAACCACTGGGTTAACGTTGACTCGATTGGAGTTGCATAGCTTAACGGGATCACAGGTAAGCTGCCTAAGGCTTTACGCAGTAATGCTAATAACTCTTCCGCTTTAGTCGCACTAGAGCTATCGACTAAAATCATTTCCAGTTCAGGCATGATAAGTGCGTGTGTCTGGCTACGACGAGAAAATGCCCGAGGCAACAACGTCATGGTGATTTCATCTTTAATGGTGTCTTTTTCTTTTTTAGTGACTTTACGGTTCTCTTGATCTTCAATCTCCGCCACTTTTTCATCTAAGGCTTCTTTAATCACTTGGCCTGGGAGAATTTTTTCTTCTTTAGTGACACAAATTAAATGACGGTTTTCAGCACTGTGCACTAATGCTTGGCCTTTTTTACCTAAAGCATTTGAAAAACCAAACTTGCTGATGTCTTGGCTCGAACAAGGAGAAAAAGTGAAGTCAGCTAAGGCATTCTCTAATGTTTCGGTATCTGTCGTAAACGGTTTGTTGAAACGGTACAAGGTGAGATTTTTAAACCACATAGAAGGCTCTCATTAATTAACAGGAAAATTCAGTGACAGCAGTTTACGGTATAGAGGCAAAGTGGTAAACCATCAAAAAAACATCAGTCGCAACACAGGTTCAGTCATCAGGATGAGAATTCATTAAACTGTCACATTACAACAACTCAGCTTGAAACCCTTGCTGTATCGAGGTTTCCTATAGGGTTAAATGGTTTGAAACAGTCAGAATGGGGATTTCATCTATCAATGAAATATTTCTGAAACATTTGCAAGGCAGAATTCATCTCGTTCCGATACAACTAACCCAGAATAACCATGACGATATATGCGTCGAAAGGATGAAATGATGAACGTTTTTTGCAAAACACTATTAGCCTCTGCAATCGCAGCCTCAGTAGCTTCAAGTGCATACGCCGCAGATCCTCTTCAAGTTTACGGTAAGTTAAACGTAACAGCACAATCAAATGATGTTGCTGATGTCACTGAAACGACAATTCAAAGTAATGCATCACGTTTTGGTGTAACCGGTGCGTTTGAGTTAAGCAAATCATTAGAAGCTTTCTATACCATCGAATATGAAGTCAACACAGGTGATGCAAACAAAGAAAACTTTTTAGCACGTAACCAATTTGTTGGTTTAAAAGGTAACTTCGGTGCTGTATCTGTTGGTCGTAACGACACAATCCTTAAAGTATCTCAAGGTAAAATTGATCAATTCAACGACCTTTCTGGCGATATGAAAACCATGTTTAAAGGTGAAAACCGCATGGCTCAAACCGCAACTTACTACACGCCAGTATTTGGTGATTTCCAAGCGGGTGTGACTTATGTTGCCTCTGGTGATGCAGATCAAGTTGTTGGTAGTAACGTAGAAGGTGAAGATGGCGTGAGTATGGCGCTAATGTACGGTGATGCTGGATTAAAAAGCACACCAATCTACGCTGCAATTGCTTACGATTCAAAAGTAAAAGGTTATGACACTGCACGTGCTACTGTTCAAGGTAAAGTGGCCGGTTTAGTGATTGGTGGTATGTATCAGCAGCAAGAAAAACTAGACAGCGGTATTAAAGACAATGGCTACTTATTAAGCTCAGCATATGACATCAATGATGTTACTTTGAAAGCACAGTACTTAGACATGGAAAATAAAGGTAATTCATGGTCTGTTGGCGCTGACTACAAGTTAGGTAAGCCAACCAAGTTATTTGCTTTTTACACTGCAAACTCATTTGATTCAAACGATCAAGATGACAGCTACGTTGGTGTAGGTATCGAACATAAGTTCTAAATCTGTCGTTATTTGACGGTTAAATCTGCAATCAATAAAAAAGGGCTTTAAGCCCTTTTTTGTTATATCTAAATAACAGTAATGAATTTTTTATGACAAAATGGCGTATTTAATGCCAGAATCAAGCGTTATATCATAAATCTGTAACAAAAATGTCCAATAATAGTCCCGTGGCAAATTAACGTAGAAACCCAATATGACAGCTAGGATTTTAATAGTAGAAGATGAATCAGCAATCCGTGAGATGCTGACATTTGTGATGGATCAACATGGTTTTACGACAGCTGCTGCTGAAGATTTTGATTCGGCGATTGAGTTGCTTAAAGAGCCATACCCAGATTTAATCTTATTAGATTGGATGTTCCCTGGTGGCAGTGGCATTCAATTAGCTAAACGTTTAAAGCAAGATGAATTTACTCGTCAGATCCCAATTATTATGCTGACAGCACGTGGAGAAGAGGAAGATAAAGTCAAAGGCCTTGAAGTCGGCGCTGATGACTATATAACTAAACCTTTTTCACCTAAAGAACTCGTCGCCCGCATTAAAGCCGTTTTGCGAAGAAGTGCACCAACTCGGTTAGAAGAGACTATTGATGTGCAAGGACTGCAACTTGATCCTGTCAGTCATAGGGTGACTGTCGGTGATGCTGTGCTCGATATGGGGCCGACTGAGTTTCGTTTATTGCATTTCTTTATGACCCATCCAGAGCGAGTTTACAGCCGAGAGCAGTTACTCGATAACGTGTGGGGCACCAACGTGTATGTTGAAGATCGCACTGTCGATGTTCACATCAGACGCTTACGAAAAGCGGTCGAAGAGGGTGGACACGATAAATTGATCCAAACTGTTCGCGGTGCAGGTTACCGATTTTCAACCAGAATGTAATTCGTATTGGCAGCGCTAAAAGTTTTGTCATGCTAGACAGAGCTTTTAGAAACGCTTTTTTTGCTGTCTAGCCATAATAGCCTTTTTAGGCTATCTTGTGCTTCGTTGTTAGCCCTAATAATCAGTAACGGCACTGAATGTGTTGGCGGCGTTACTTTCGAATTTAGGTAGCCTATGTTTATCTCGTATTCTGGATATCGCTTATTTTTTCGCTTAGCGATGTTGCTTGTTCTATTTATGCTGGTCGGGGCTTTATTTGACCATGTTGTCGGCGTTATGCTTACGGGGACAATTGTATTGCTCGTGTGGCACTATCGCCAAATCGCTCGGTTAAATTTCTGGCTATGGAAAGATAAAAAGCTTACACCTCCTCAAGGTAGAGGAAGTTGGGAAGGGGTGTTTAATGGTCTTTATCGTTTACAAGGAAAAAATCGTCGTCGTGTAGGTCAACTTGCTACCTTATTGGGCCGCTTTCGCCAAGGAGCAGAAGCATTACCTGATGCTGCCGTTGTTCTGGATGCCGAGCACAATATTTTATGGTGCAACAAATTGGCTCAGCTAATCTTAGGATTTGTTTGGCCTCAAGATAATGGCCAGAGAATAGATAACCTTATCCGCCATCCTGATTTTTCAGTTTATTTAAAAGATGCCCAATATAACGAACCATTAGAAATTCCGTCTCCTGTCTCAGATAAACGTTTACTTGAAATTCGAGTCATGAGCTATGGAGATCGTCAATTGCTGCTAATCGCTCGAGACGTTACCCGAATACATCAATTAGAAGGCATGCGTAAAGATTTTGTGGCTAACGTGTCCCATGAATTGAAAACGCCATTAACGGTATTGCAGGGTTATTTAGAAATCATGCAAAGCATGGAAGATGCAAATTCACCTAACCAAAAACCATTATCATTAATGCAACAACAAACGACTCGAATGCAGTCGATGGTTGAGCAGTTGTTGGCATTGTCACGTATTGAAGATGCTGTCGATCTCGATTTATCGAAAATCGTCAATATGACGTTGATGATGGATATTCTTAAAGAAGAAGCTAAAGCTCTTGCTGGTACCGAATATACCTTAGTGTTTAATTGTGAAGCGGGGTTGAATACTCATGGTAATGAGTTGCAATTACGCAGTGCTTGCTCAAATTTAATTTCAAATGCAATTCGCTACACCTCTCCTGGGGGGACGATTGCGGTATCGTGGCGAAGTGTGGCAACTGGCGCACTTTTTTCGGTTAAAGATTCCGGTGTTGGCATCGCGCCGCAACATATTAATCGCTTAACTGAACGCTTTTATCGAGTCGATAATGCTCGCTCGAGTAAAACCGGTGGCACAGGCTTGGGGTTAGCTATTGCAAAGCACGCTTTAAACCATCATCACACCGAGCTTAACGTTACCAGCGAGTATGGCAAAGGCAGTATCTTCAGTTTTATCATTCCATCTCATTTGTTAGTGCGACAATAGTTGCAGTTATTAATAAAAAAACAGCATTTATGCTGTTTTTTTATGACTTAATTTTGGCTAATCTTAGTTGAGATTGACTGATATGACTCAGGCACACTTGTGTTGCTAAAGACCGCTTACCAAGTAGGCTTGAACAAGTTGACTCGTAAGCTGAACACATATATCTATCTTGTTTATCTTTGCATTATGCATAGGCTTAAGCTGTTGGTTTTCGTTAGGCTAAACTTTGCATTATCAAACATGTTAGCTGTCTGTGTGGCATTAGCTATCATTAAGCGCTAACAACAAGGGATAACAATCGCTAACAACCGACAACAAGAATACCCGTCATAATGCTGTTACATATAGGTTATAAACCTTGCCAGTAAGTTATTAAGATTTAATTTATTATTTTAAGCTCGCTAAAGTTTATCAATAGTATTAGCGTTTGTCTTCCTCGGTGAGTTTAGGCCATTTTACACTTCTTAAGTGCGATAAACTTATGCGGGTAATCTTGTGTCATAAGCTTGTCTTGTCAGCATTATTGTGACAAGTAGTTAATTTAGTTAAGCTGGAATTGGCTATTGTTTATTATTTTATAAACAAATTTATATTCTTATTTTTTTAAGTGTTTGATATTAAGTGTGTTATTTTTTGTATTTGTTCATGTAATACTTTTGAACCTTGTGTCATCTAACTGTCACATCAACGTCATAGACTTGTCATCAATGAGGTCGATACTGACTACGTTTTAAAAACTTAGTACGCTTAATTCTGGAGCATTACAATGAAACTGAAAAAACTTGTCGGCGCAATTACTCTTACAGCCGCTGGCGTATTCTCAGCAGCATCTATGGCTGCTATAGATCCAACTTTACCATCATATGAAAAAACAAGTGGTGTTTCTGGTAACTTGTCTTCTGTTGGCTCTGATACATTAGCAAACATGATGACGTTATGGGCTGAAGAGTTTAAACACATCTATCCAAACGTTAATATCCAAATCCAAGCAGCCGGTTCTTCAACTGCGCCACCAGCATTAACTGAAGGTACTTCTCAATTCGGTCCTATGAGCCGCAAAATGAAGCCTAACGAAGTTGAAGCATTTGAAAAGCATTTCGGTTATAAGCCAACAGCGGTTCGTGTTGCTATCGATGCTTTAGCTGTATTCGTACACAAAGATAACCCAATTACAGGTTTAAGCATTGAACAAATTGATGCTATCTTCTCTTCTACACACAAGTGTGGCGGTAAAGAAATCAACCGTTGGGGCGATGCTGGTTTAGACGGCAACTGGGCAGCTAAAGACGTTCAGCTTTACGGTCGTAACTCAGTATCTGGTACTTACGGTTACTTTAAAGAAAAAGCATTATGTAAAGGTGACTTCCGTGCAAACGTGAACGAGCAACCAGGTTCTGCTTCTGTAGTTCAGTCTGTTTCTCAGTCACTTAATGCCATTGGTTACTCTGGTATTGGTTATAAAACAGCGGGCGTAAAAGCGGTAGCTATCTCTAAGAAAGGTGATAAGTTTATCGAAGCATCAGCAGCCAACGCAGCAGATGGTACTTACCCACTATCACGTTACTTATATGTTTACGTGAACAAGCATCCTAATAAAGACCTATCGCCAATGGATCGTGAATTCTTACGCTTCGTATTGTCTAAGCAAGGTCAGCAAATTGTTGAGAAAGATGGTTATGTTCCATTACCAACATCTGTGATTTCAAAAGATTTAGAGAAAGTCGGTATTACGCTTTAGTTAACTCACTTTCAGTAAACTTAAAAAGGCCTCTTTGAGGCCTTTTTTGTTTTTTAACGTGAAAAAAAATATAAAAAAAAGCAACCTAACTAAGAGGTTGCTGCTATTGCTAAGGGCAATGCTGTTGATAGATTTTTACAACTATCGAATAGGAGAATGATGATGAACAATAAGAAGCTACTTGGTACATAAAAAGTAATTCAAATTTGGTTCATATAATATGACTCATCATTTCTGAGTTAGTTCCCGATGATACTAAAAAAATGCATTTTTATATAAAAATAAGATTGGCAAAATAAGATGTGAGATTAAAACGTTTTATTTTTTAATGGGTTGTATTCATTATAATCTAGATAGATTTTTCTGGTTTCTGGCGCTTTATTCGTCTTTTACCCGAAATACATTAAGGCATACATTGTGAATGTGATTTACTTCGCGTTATGTTTTAGGTTTATGCCATTCGTCGCATGGCAAACATCAAGTCTAAATTGATGGCTTATTATTTTGCTTTTCCTGTGATCGATATTCCTCTGTGACCCAATACGGCACATTTTGATGATGCTAATGCTATTATCGTTACTGGATTTGATGTTTCTCTGCCAAGTAAGGGTTTTTTGTGACTGCAAAATGGAACGTACAACACGATTACCATTCAAGCGCCAATACGGATGCTTTATGTGTGCATCATCTTGATCTTAATCTCGTGGTTGATTTTGACTTACAGCAACTTATCGGCGTTGCCCGATTGCAATTTACGCGCACCATATCGGCAGTCTCATTAGTGTTAGATTGCCGAGATTTACTCATACAAGCTATCACCGACAGTCACGCTAATCCGTTGTCGTATACTATGAGTGATGTGAGTGACATACTCGGTCAAAAGCTGGTGATAGATATTGGGGAGCAAGTCGATGAGGTGGTGATTGATTATCGTACATCCACAAACGCTCAAGGGCTTCAATGGCTTACACCGCAACAAACCTTAGGTAAAAAATTACCTTACCTATTTAGCCAATCACAGCCCATCAACGCGCGTAGCTGGATACCTTTGCAAGATACCCCAAAAGCACGAATAACCTTTAATGCAACCATCAATGTGCCCCAGGGTTTACGTGCGGTAATGAGTGCCGAAAATATCCCTGACATGCCAGATGATGGTGTATTTACATTTTGCATGAATAAACCGATCCCGACACATTTACTCGCGATAGCGGTTGGAGAGCTAAGCTTTCAAGCAACAGGTCCCAGAAGTGGTATTTATACTGAACCCGGCATGCTTGCTGCGGCTGTCAAAGAATTTGAAGATACCGAGTCGATGATCCAAATCGCTGAGTCCATATTAGGACCTTATGCTTGGGGCCGCTTTGACATGATTATTTTGCCACCAAGCTTTCCATTTGGTGGCATGGAAAATCCCATGTTAGCGTTTATGACCCCGACATTAATTGCTGGTGATAAAAGTCTTGTTTCAACTGTTGCTCACGAATTAGCTCATTCTTGGACGGGTAATTTAGTCAGTAATGCAACTTGGCGAGATTTATGGCTCAATGAGGGATTTACCACTTATTTTACTAATCGTATTGTAGAAGCGGTTTATGGCGAAGAGCAGGCAGAACTCGAATGGGTTATCGAGTACGGACGTTTGCAAGAGGAAATGGGATCTACTCCCTTAGTCAGTCAAACCTTACCAGCCAATGTGCAAGATCGCGATCCTAATCTGGCATTTAATCGCTTTACCTACGATAAAGCATCGATGTTTGTGCATGAGCTTGAAAGTCGATTAGGCCGAGCTGCATTTGATAAGTTCCTATTTCAATATGTCGATTATTTTTCGTTTAGCGCCATTACCACTGAAACATTTATTGATTATGCCAAGCAAACGCTGTTGGTGGAACATCATGATAAGTTAACGTTATCAGAGCTTAACGAGTGGGTGTATGGACAAGGATTACCTCAATGGTTTATCGGTCCAACCTCAAGCAGTTTAGATAAAGTTGAGTTAGCCGTTGAGGCTGTTATTAAAGGTACTCCAGCAATTGAGTTACAGGTCGATGGGTGGCGAGTTCACCACTGGCAGTATTTCCTCACCCAATTACCTTTAGTGGTAAGCCAAGCGGTATTATTAGATTTAGACGCTACATTTACGTTAACAAATAGCCTGAATGCCGAAATAGCCTGTGATTGGTATCGAGTTGCCATCCGTAATCATTTTGATCCTGTGTTACCTGCATTAAGTGGCTACCTATGCCGTATAGGTCGAGGCAAATTTGTTAGACCCTTGTTTGTTGAGTTACAAATAGCCGGTTATCAACAAGAATTACTCGATATTTATGCAAAAGCGCGCCCTGGCTATCATCCTTCTCTTCAAGTACAGCTAGACAAACTACTGATAATTTGAGTATTAACCTTTTTATTGCGTTGTTTTTGTCAAAAAATGATAAAAAAAAATGGCAGCCACATTGGCTGCCAAAATAATGCTTTGCGGGTTGTTATCAACGGTGCGCTAGCGTGTTAATACTTCCCAATAGAGATGATGATGAACAATAAACTGTGTTGCAATAACTTAATCTAAACTGGTGTATGGCATAAGCCGCGTGAATCATTTAGCCGTATAATCAATTAACTCGGGGGATGAAGATTAACTCATTATATGGCACTCATTTGAAACTACATTTTATCCGTACAATTAATAAGACTGGGCATAATCAGGAAAGTTCACTGAAAAAATGATTTTTTTGAATTTATTTTGCGTGCGATAAATCGCTTCAGTTATCGATGGACTTTTGCACAGATGCTGATCTCTTTTGAGTGAGCCTTTATCGGAGTGAAGCCAGTATTTTGATAATAACTGCGCCATTAGAGATCAAAATTTAACCTAACTCGTTTGGGATTATTGAGCTATTAGCATTATTGATGCTGCTCAATTCTTTGGGCGGATGATTAATACCATGTGTAAAAGGATTTCACACATTAATGGCAAAAAAATGGCAACCAATGTGGTTGCCTAAGTCGTTCTTTGTAGGTCGTAATTAACGGTGCGCTAGCATGTTAATACTGCCTAAATAGGGATGATGATGAACATAAAACGGTATAGCAGTAATAATCCTAACTAAAAACTTGTGATAAGTGATGTCAATAATTTAGCAATAATCAATTAACGCTGATGAAGAAGCTAACTCATTATGCTGCACTTACTTAAACTATATCTTACTCCGTACAATTAATAAGACTGGCTGTCATTAGGAAAGTTCACTGAAAAAACGATTTTTTTGAATTTAATTTATCAGAGTCATATTTTCGGTGTTTTCAGCGTATATCTTTGGGGGATAATAGCTAAAGATCATGAGTATATAGGGTTTATATTATGCAATGAGTGGTTTTTTATACAGTTTATCAATAGGTTGGTTTTTAGCGCTTTAGCTGGGTCTGGTCTCATAAGCTACTTTTTAAACTATTGTGTATGCTCAGGAAGGCGTCGATGTGATGCCAACAGATAAAGATTATTGGCAAATATAAGCTAAAAAAATGGCAACCAATATGGTTGCCTAAGTCGTTCTTTGTGGGTTGTGATTAACGGTGCGCTAGCGTGTTAATACTCGCCAAATAGGGATGATGATGAACAATACACATAAAGCTGTTGTAACAAGTAAATACAAACTAAACATTGGAGAACGGTTTAACGAGTTTGTCTCCTTACTGGTTACATATATTCTGACTAGGGGGATTGGTAAAAGTTCACTCAATGACAAAAAAATTTAAAAATAATTGCTGAGTAAGATTTCGTTAATGTTTACCGCGCAAAGCCGGTAACTAAGATTTAGCGGCAAATAAGTTTATATCAGGATAATGAGGTCATGTAATCCAGAGTGAATGATGTGTTTAACAAACATAAAAAAAGGCAATCAAATGATTGCCTATCGATCGACTTAGCGATCAAGGGGACCGCGCTAGAAGTCCCAGGGAGATGATGAACAAAAGTGAATATCACTGTTACTAAGTTTGAGTACCTGATGGTTAAAAAGTTCAATCTAAATACAATTTTTTATCGAAATAAAGATATAAATTTTATATTTTATAACTATCAGTAGCTTAGGTTTGTATTATTTTTGCTGTTTTTGAGATTTAAATTTGATGGTTAAATTTAAACATTGCAAAGGGATCTAACGCGTCAATTTATTTCTGTCTTCTTGGTAACAGTAAGGCGATTAATATGATATCAATCGCCTAGCGTAAACACCTATTGCGCACGTAATTATAATATTCGAGCATCTGTGGTGCTGATTAACTGAGCAACTTTTCAATAATAGTATTAAGCTCTTCTGGCTTAGTGGTTGGCGCATAGCGCTCAAGGATATTCCCTTGTTTATCAACTAAAAACTTAGTGAAGTTCCATTTAATAGATTCACTCCCTAAAAGACCTTTGGCAGACTTTTTAAGATGTTGGTACAAAGGATGACTGTTATTACCATTAACTTCAATTTTGCTAAACAGTGGAAATGTTACGCCAAAATTTAGTTGGCAAAATTGGCTGATCTCATCTTCTTTACCTTGTTCTTGTTTACCAAATTGATTACAAGGAAAGCCCAAGATAACTAAACCTCTATCTTTATATTGCTGATATAAATCCTCAAGTGCTTTGTATTGCGGAGTAAATCCACATTTACTTGCCGTGTTAACAATAAGCAAGACCTTATCTTTAAACTGCTCCATGACAAGGTCTTTGCCTTGAATATCTTTTACGTTAATAGAATAAATTGCTGCAGTCATCTGATGCTCCTTTATATGAAAGATAGACTATATTATAAACATGATTAGTTGGCAATTAAGTTGTGGGCAATTTAATTTATCTGTTTGCTTATCAATACTAATTTCAATATAGTTTGCGCATATTTTACTACTAAGAATTAAGGACGGGCTTATGAATGATGTAAAGAACGAACTTAACTCTGAAGATGAAATCGACACCAGTTCGCAACCACAAGCAGATGTCAGCCAAGTGGTACATTTGTTAACTGAAGCAGAAGGTGATGAGCAGGCTGAAATGTTCAGTGAGATCTTAACTGAAGCCGAGCCGGGCACCATTGCTCTATTACTCGAATCGTTACCACTGGATGAGCGTTATGAACGCTGGCAGCAAGTTGATGTTGAAGAACGTGTCGACGTTTTAAACTTAATGCGCGCCGATCCTCGTTTAGGCATTGTAAAGAAAATGCCCGACGAGGAATTAGACTTACTCTTTTCTCAATTAAGTCCTGAAGATCTTATTGAGTGGAGTGATTCGTTACCTGACAATATTACTGATCGTGCATTAGCTCAGATGGGCGAGCGTCAGCGTAAGCACTTCGAGCTGTATGATCAATATTCTGAAAATGAAATCGGTCGATATGCTGATCACCAGATGCTGGCATTAAGTCTTAATTCTACCGTCGCACAAGGACAACGTTTTTTTCGTCGAATCGATTTAGATTGTAATGACCACCTATTTTTGGTCGATAGTAACGATAAATATTTAGGAACAGTGCGGCGTTATGACGTATTCAGAACGGCAGATCTTGACACTCAACTGCACGTCTTAAAATGGGATGACAGCCGAGTTATCTCTGCCGATTCATCTTTAATTGAAGCCGCCGAAGCGATTGAGCATAGTCGTGAGCTTGAATTACCAGTTGTTGATGAAGACGGTATATTGATTGGCCGCATGACATTGCGAACAGCGACAGCCTTAGTGCGTGAACATTATGAAGCACAACTAATGGCAACCGCAGGTATGGATGAACACGACGATTTATTTGCTCCAATTGTCATTGGTGCCAAACGTCGTGCCGTGTGGCTAGGGATTAACTTACTTACCGCATTTTTAGCTTCTGCTACCATTGGTTTATTTGAGAATGTATTGTCGCAGGTTGTTGCATTAGCGGTATTGATGCCTATTGTGGCATCAATGGGGGGGGATTGCGGGGAGCCAATCATTAACGCTGATGATCCGTGGTATGGCAATGGGTCAAATTTCAGCTGGTAACGTCATGTCGTTGATGAAAAATGAGCTAGGGATCGGTGCGCTTAATGGCATGCTATGGTCAATTGTCATTGGTATTATTGCGGGGTGGTGGTTTGACGATACGATCATGGGTATTGTTATTGCTTGTGCAATTTTAATCAATATGGCGGTTGCTGCTATTGCCGGGGTGATGGTACCGATGATTTTACAGCGTTTTAATCAAGATGCGGCTTTATCGGGATCGGTTATTCTCACCACTGTGACCGACGTGGTAGGTTTTTTTACCTTCTTGGGATTAGCGACCATACTGTACCTGTAAACAGAAATACTCTAATCACTGATTGCTCACGTTTTACAGCATGAACATCCACAATAAATTAGTTTGTCTAAATGGTCTTGAATTGCTCAAGGCCATTTTTTTTAGCCAATAAAAAAGCAAGTTTCAGGCAACTTGCTTTTTAAACTTGATGAGAAAATCCTGATAAATTACTTCCACTTAGCAGGTGCAAACTCCGTTTCAGCATTATCGTCAAAGTAACGTCGTTTAGTATCTCGGCGGCGCTGTTTTACTTTTTTCGACTTCGGTTTTCCCTTGATGTTATCGCCCCATGGCGCATCATCTTCATCAAATTCAAATGAGTGTGACATTTTCAACATTCCAGATAACTGTACCTCTGTTGGTACAGCCTCTTTTTACCTAAAGTTAATAATAAGCTAAAGCGAAATATTTCATCCTTGATGGTAAAAATTATTGCACGTGAAAATGACATTGAGATGACAATTGAATCTTTGCTAAAAATAAATCATCTTTCTTTGTACGAGTTCATGCTGACATAGTGTTAATTACAGTTACTAAGTTTTGCTATAGCGTTGCTCAGTGATACATGGCTGTCTAGCGCGCTAAATGGAGGTCTTGTGATGATTAATACACATTGTTTTGATGTTATAGGCGAGAGTCAATCAGCCGATGCAAAAAAGCTTATTACTGATGCTGCTGTTGTTATTGCTTGGGTAAACGCTTATCAAGTGCATTACGCCAATAGTAAATAGCATTTTGTGAACACTGTTTTCATAGATTGTGCGCAACAGCGTCAATCATTATTGAATGCCAAATTAAGCCTAATCACGCTGAGTATCACAAGCGTTATGAAATTATTCTGTGGTTGTTGTTTGCTGATCTAATGCTTGAATTTTATTAACTCTATATCGCTGTGCATCAGCTCCTTTCATCCGCCGGGATTTAACATCTAATAGGTATAAGTGATCTGAATAAATACGGTAAATATGACCACGATCTAAGATAATAATATTACCGGTTTTATCCCATTTAAAGGTACCGCTTCCTTGAAAGGGAATGTTATCAGTGCCTAAACGGACGGTATAGATGGTGTATTTGTTTGGTTTGATAAGTTCTAGTGTGGTGTCCATACCATCACAGCTTGGGCATGGAAATATTCCATGGTATACACCTTGCCATTGCAAGTCTGTTTTACTGCTTGTTGTGGTATCAATATTAGAAGTGTCTTGTTGGCCGCAGCCAAGTATTATTAGTATGAATATCAACCATACATTTTTCATCTAAAATCCTTTTAGATACAAAATTGTCGTGCATATGACGCTCGGCAGTTCTGGGGTGATTCTTGTTAAGTTAAAAATAAGCCATCTACAAGAGTACTATTTACCATCATGAATATTGCAATATTCACGATTTAATTTATGTTCAATCGGTATCTCAAGACCCATTTTAGCAGTGGTGCACAGAGTATAGTTCTCGTTTTACCATCAACCGATATGGTGAGCTTATCTATAGATATATCATAAATTTTGAGCCCTAACGTTAAATTTATGTTTTGATGTCAAAAAATTGTTTTATCTCGTCAATTCTGTCCATTGCATCTTGATAGCCTAAGTCTATCAAGGTACTAGTATAGGTTTTTTCGAATAACAGGTATGACACAATACTTGAATCTGATTGTCGATTAATGCCGAAAAATTTTAATAACGTTTTGATGGCAAACGGCATGTCATCATAAAATCGCTCTGCAATGCGACTTAAATCTTGGCTTGGTTTAATTACTAAGGTATCAATATGGCGTAAGTTTAATGTCTCACGATCTGTGGCGGATATCATTGATAAGGTGTTATTGACCCGCTGTAAACGTTCTAAGTCACTGTTTAAGGTGTCCGAGAAAATCGTATCTAACAAATGACCAGCAATGGTTGCCGTTTTTGGATGATATTCAAATTCGATGGGGAAGTGTTTGTGAGGACTGTCTAAATTAATCACAAATATTTTACTCGCACCAAGGTGGATCGGACTTGATAATGGCGATAATTGATGGACAGAACCATCACCATAATAGGCCTGATTAAGTTTAATTGATGGAAATACCATTGGGATTGCTGAGCTTGCTAGCAGGTGTTCAGTGTGCAATAAACTACGGATACCAACGCGTCTAGCACGTTGCCAATCGTCAATGTGATCATTACCTTGATAGAAGCTATATGATCGTGAATTGTTGTAGCACGAGCAATCGATACTGACAGCTTTGAGTGCTTTATTACCGATATTGCGATCTATTCTTTTAAAATCAATCAGTTTATTCAACAAATGTCGTAATGGCTGATTATCGAGTAGGCTGCCAGCATCCGGGTTTACTTTATCGTCTTGGAGGCCTTTAATTGCCATTTTTCCCAAATGCCTCAACACTTGCGCAATAGATGCCCGATAAACCTGATGGGTTTCAAAATGGCGCCACACCCAATCCAGTTTTTTTATACCTAAATGGAAGCAAGATGCGTGGGTGGCCAGGGACGTTGCATTAATGGCTCCAGCGGATGTACCGCAAATTATATCAAATGGAACATTATGGTTGCGGGGATAAAACTGTACTAGGGCTTTTAATACCCCTATTTGATATGCCGCTCTAGCACCACCACCACCTAATACCAATGCTGTTGATATTGACAAGCTTTATCCCTTAATCTTTTTGATGGACGAATTTCTAGTATGAGTGGTTTTAATGTTATATACCAGTTGTCAATAAGTCGACTATGCTATTTATTGTCTATACTTTAATCTGCTTAAAACATTCGCCATAAGACATAACGATGAGTATTTATTGCATAAAAAAATATCCAGATTAATACTAGATAAGATCTAAGGTGTTTTTTTGCTCGTATATGTATTATTAATGTTAACTAAATGTCATGATTAATGATGCTTTATGGTCTAAGATGTTGATTTTGAAAATGGCCACTCGTTGATTTTTAGCTAGTATTCAATTGGTAATTCAATTTTAAGGATGGCATGTGGCACTGTTTAAGACAAAATCAGAAGTATCGGTTGATAACGATTCAATCAATAAGGCTATCAGACTTTCGCCTTGGAAAATTGCTATTATCGATGATGAAATTGGCATCCATGATGTGACTAAGTTTGCCTTGGGTCATTTCGAATTTGACGGTAAAAAGCTCGCTTTCTACTCCAGCTTTACTGCTAAAGAGGGCTTTGCTTTACTACGTGATGAGCCTGATATCGCACTCGCATTTATCGATGTGGTGATGGAAAATGACCATGCGGGGCTTGATTTAGTTGAGCGCATCCGTAATGAGTTAAACAACCACAGCACGCGGATTATTCTCCGAACGGGGCAGCCAGGTTGTGCACCAGAAGAAAGGGTCATTAGAGAGTTTGATATCAATGACTACAAGGCTAAAACTGAGTTAACTTCGACTAAGCTTAAATCTTGTGTTTATACATCGTTACGCTCATATCGAGATATTAAAACGATTGAACAAAGTCAGCGAGGGATGGAGAAAGTTATTCAAGCTTCTTCATCTGTCTTGTTAAGTCATACCCTGCATAATTTCGGTAGCGCAGTTCTCGAGCAGACATTGCAATTGCTTAATTTAAGTAATTCAGCGCTATATTTGACCAGTTTTCGCGAAGACTTGTATCAAGATACTCAGATGAATTTACTTGCGGCAACAGGCAGTCTGGTCAGTTATCGTGAGATAGATAATGTCGAATCACTGCCCGGTGAAGTTAAAGAGTATATTATTGAAGCCATCACCTTAGGCAAGTCGGTTATTCATGACAATATTTATGTGGGATTTTATAAATTTGGCCTAGATGTCACGAGTATCTTATATCTGCAACATGATACCGAATTAACCCCTTTGCAAGTCAGAATACTAGAATTATTTGCCGCCAATGTCAGCCTGACTTTTGAAAACCTTTCTAGCAAAGAAAATGTCCAACAAACCCAGCGTGAGCTAATCCTCATTATTGGTGATGCCATTGAGCAGCGCAGTAAAGAAACCGGTGCCCATGTAAGGCGTGTCGCTGTGATGAGCGAAATGTTAGCTCAATATGTTGGCATGAGTGATGATTTTGTTGAAACAATTCGTTATGCAGCTCCGTTGCATGATGTGGGTAAAATCGGTATTCCTGAGAGCATTCTCCATAAACCCGCTAAATTGACTCCAGATGAATGGGAAATAATGAAAACTCATGCAGAAAAGGGTTATGCCTTGCTTGCTGCATCAAACCGTATTATTGCCAAAATGGGTGCGAGAATAGCCTACACCCACCATGAACGCTGGGATGGTAAGGGCTACCCTCGTGGCTTAGTGGGTAATGAGATACCTATTGAAGGTCGAATCATGGCTATCGTTGATGTCATTGATGCCTTACTTTCTAAACGTAGTTATAAAGAGGCGTGGCCCGCTGAAAAGGTAAGAGATTATTTAATTGAGCAGTCTGGTAATCAATTTGATCCACTTATGTGCACTGCAAGTTTGGCATTACTGAATCAGTTTGTGAAGATTCAACAGGAAATGCCGGATTAATAACTGATACCAACAGATTAAGCTATTTAATATGAATCCAATATGTGAGCGGGTATTGCTAGAAGTCAGCCAGTCTGAATTGATTGATTTGGGCGATTTAGATTTTGCGTCAACCTTGATTATTAAATCAGTATGTCGTGGGCTGAATATAGGTCGAGCCGGTATTTGGTTATTAACTGACGATAATCAGTCAATTGATTGTTTTTTATTAATCGACAATGACACCAAACAACATAATATTACCTTAACCCGATCCCAGTTCCCCAGTTACTTTAAGGCTCTTGATACAGAGAGAATCATTGCTGCCAGTGATGCTTTGACCGATCCAGCCACATACGAATTCGCTGATATCTATTTGCGCCCTAACGCAATTACCGCAATGTTGGACAGCCCTATTAGGCATGCGGGTAAGATGATCGGGATTATTTGTTGTGAGCATAAAGGTGAGATTAGGCACTGGACCTATGATGAACAAGCATTCGTGAGTTCGTTAGCCGATTTGTATGGCCGTGCAGTCAATGCTAAAAAAGTCAAAGCTTATCAAATTGAACTTGAATCGATTAATAGTGCTTTAGAAACACAAGTTGAGAAAAGGACAGCTGAACTCAAAAGAGCCATCAAAAACTTGCAGATAACTCAAGCGAGCTTGATAGAAAATGAGAAATTAGCCGCATTGGGGAATCTCGTTGCGGGTGTTGCGCATGAAGTGAATACCCCACTAGGTATTTCGGTCACCTCCACCAGTCATTGTATTGATGAGCTCAATAAACTCAAAAAGTATTATGGGGCAGGAGAGCTTGATGAACAAAAGTTTGTTGATTTCATGGACACACTGACCGACGGCCTTAATCTTGTCGAACGCAATTTGTCGCGAGCCGCTGAATTGGTACATAACTTTAAGCGTACGGCGGCAGATCAACTTGTTATAGAGAAAGAAAATATTAACTTAACCGAGTATTTAGAACAGATTTCATCGCCATTACGACCACTCACTCGTAAGCAAGGCATTGAGCTGAATATTCAATTAGAACAACAGCTGTTTGTTAATTCTTATCCTGGTGCCATCGCGCAGATTTTTACTAATTTAGTCTCCAATTGTTTTAGACATGCTTTTCCTGAGGGATTTCCAGGGAAGAAACGCATTCTCTTAGGCGCAGAGATGTGTGGCGATGAAATAAAAATGTTCTATAAAGATAATGGTAAAGGGTTGAGTAAAGACGTTAAAAGTAAAATTTTTGAGCCATTCTTTACCACTGCACGAAATGTCGGCGGTACTGGTTTAGGCATGTCTATTGTGCATAACCTAGTAACACAAAAATTGGCCGGTAGGATTGAGATTGTTTCAGAACTTAATCAAGGTTTTGAAGTCGATATCTATATTAAAGATCTCGATTAAAGAGAATTTGAGAATAAAAAAACGCACTCGAAAGTGCGTTTTTCCATGCTATATCAATAACTAGCCTTTTGCTGCGTTTGTCAAGAAAGCCACAATCTCATCAAATGGAATGTCTTGTTTCTCACCTGTGCGACGGTTTTTATACTCAAACACCCCAGCATCGATATTGCGATCGCCAATCACCACAACATGCGGTAGGCCAATCAGTTCCATGTCGGCAAACATAACACCTGGACGCTCTTTACGATCATCCATTAATACTTCAACACCCGCATCAGCTAAGTCTTGGTAAAGTTTTTCGGCAATGTCGGCCACACGATGTGACTTATGCATGTTCATTGGCAAAATACCTACCGTAAACGGTGCGATAGCTTCTGGCCAAATAATGCCGCGGTCATCGTTATTTTGCTCAATGGCAGCCGCCACAATACGGCTTACACCGACACCATAACAACCCATCAATAGAACTTGTGCTTTACCATTTTCATCTAACACAGTGGCATTCATGGCTTTAGAATAGCTAGTACCAAGTTGGAAGATATGTCCCACTTCAATACCACGAGCCATGGCATAGGTGCCTAGGCCATCCGGCGTTGACTCACCTTCAACAACATTACGAATGTCCGCTGAAGTGATTAAAGGTAAATCACGTTCCCAGTTAATGCCAAAATAATGCTTATCTTCAACGTTAGCACCGGCAGCAAAATCGCTCATTACAGTGACACTATGGTCAATAATAATTGGCATCGTTAAGCCTACAGGCCCGATAGAGCCTGGCCCTGCGCCAACGGCTGCGCGGATTTCCGCTTCTGAAGCAAACTCAAAGGGTGAAGCGACTAATTCAAGCTTGTCGGCTTTGATTTCGTTAAGCTCATGATCGCCTCGAATAACTAATGCTACCAATGGTGCTTCTTCCGTTGCACCTTTAACGATTAAGGTTTTAACCGTTTGAGTGATAACGACATCAAATTGTTCAACTAATTCTGCAATTGTTTTGGCGTTAGGTGTATCCACTAACGTCATTGTTTGAGTTGGCTCTGCACGTGTGCCGGCTGGCATTGCTGCCTCAGCTTTTTCAATGTTAGCGGCATAGTCGCTACCTGTTGAATAAGCGATTAAATCTTCACCGCTGTTAGCCAGTACATGGAATTCATGCGACATGCTACCGCCAATAGAGCCAGTGTCTGCAAGTACTGGGCGGAATGATAAGCCCATACGAGTCAGAATATTGCTGTATGCGGTGTGCATTGCATGGTAAGTGCTGTCCATGGTTTGTTGATCTAAATGGAAAGAATAGGCATCTTTCATCAAGAATTCACGTGCGCGCATGACACCAAAACGTGGACGTACTTCGTCACGGAATTTGGTTTGTACTTGGTAAAGTGTTAGCGGCAATTGCTTGTAAGAACTTAATTCTTTACGGACTAAATCGGTGATCACTTCTTCATGGGTAGGTCCCAATACAAAATCACGATTGTTGCGGTCTTGAAAACGCAATAATTCAGGACCAAACTTATCCCAACGGCCTGTTTCAACCCATAGATCAGCTGGTTGTACTAATGGCATTAATATTTCGATAGCGCCTGTTTTGTTCATTTCTTCACGAACAATGGCTTCAACTTTACGTAATACACGTAAACCTGACGGTAACCAGCTGTAGAGACCTGAAGCATTGCGACGGATCATACCGGCACGTAACATTAACTGATGACTAATCACCTCTGCATTTGCAGGAGTTTCTTTTTGTGTTGAAAGCAGGTACTTACTAACTCGCATTACCAATGTCCAAAATAGTTGCTATGAATTAGCGTCATTTTAGCACCTGCATTAATGATGTCACCTGCTAATTCGACTCAAAAGCAGGCTTTGTGATGCTTAAATGCCAAGTTTGAGATAGCTAAGTTGAAATAACGTCATTTTTATCGATTTATCCTTGCGTTATCTCTGCTTGAGGCTATTTGTCGCGTCTATCACCAATGACTCGAGCCGGATTACCTGCAACGATGGCGTAGTCTGCTACATCTTTGGTCACAATACAGCCCATACCAATAACGGCGTAATCTCCAATCGTCACGCCATCGACAATACCTGCCTGAGCGCCAATCCACACATCCTGGCCTATTACGATACCTTTTGATGTCGCGGGTTGTTTATAAATTGGTGTAGTAGGTGACATGCCATGATTAAAAGCATAAATAGTGACGTTATTGGCTATTCGTGTTTGGTTGCCTATTGTTATGCCATGACGACCACCATCTAAGCTGCAGCCATGATTGATGGCCACTTCATTACCTAAGGTGATAGGGCCATGCAGAAATACCTCTGCTGCAATCATGCATTGATTACCGATGCTGATATCTCGCCCGGGTTCGGCAAACAGTTGAGCTTGTGGGGCAATAAAACTGTGCTCGCCAATATGAATGGTTTCCAGCTGACTCAACTGCTGTTGAATCTCATCTTGCCATGGTTTTGCCCAGGCTAAATGCTTAGGCTTGAGTGAAAAATACAGCCATGGCATCCATGATAAGCGTCGTTTGTGTTGAGCTTGGTAATCAATTTCTGCCATAGGGTTAATCCTTTAACAATGTCACTTTGGTCGGTTTAAGCTCTAGTACTTCGATACCTTGTGCTGTAACACACCAAAAAATATCTAAATCGTACAATGCAACTTGATATAGTTTGGGATCGTCTTTGGCTTTTTTATACGCGGGCCTAGGGTCTTGGGACAATACACCTTCAATAAGCGCGGCAAGATCTTGATATTGTTGTTGTTGGCTATAAAGATTAATTTGTTGACTGGCTAGGGCTGTATAAGTCAGTGGAACCAAGATAGGTGCATCTTGCGCAATACCACCTTTTGCATCAGTAATTGCATCGGAAAAGGGAACATAGGGCTTAATATCAACAATTGGCGTACCGTCTAATAAATCCATACCCGATATCACCAAACACACTTTACCTTTACGTTGAACCACCCCGTGTAGCTTTACCACTGATTGGCCAATACCATTGGGGCGAAATGTAGAGCGTGTGGCAAACACGCCTAGTTTTTCATTACCGCCTAGTCGAGGAGGGCGCACTGTGGTTTTCCAACCTTGGGCTAAATTCTCATGAAAACTGAATAGTAACCATAAGTGTGAATATTGCTCTATGCCTCTAACTGCATCAAGATGATTAAAATCAGGTTCAAACTCAATATAACCGACAGCATTGACTAGTCCCGGTTGACGCGGAATACCAAACTTTTGTTTATAGGGGGTTCTGCATATTGCAACTGCATTTAATTGGCTACTAAACGGCACGCTAGATTGGTTATTAATAGGAGCTGTTTGGCTGTGTTGATCGTTGCCTTGTGTCATGCGGTACCTGAATTAAACAGAAAATAGGAAATGAAAAATCAAATATAAAAAATATTGATGAGTGTGATATGAGCACTCATCATCTATAGGCTGCGAATATACTCTATTGAGTTATTATTTTTTTGCAGCTGTTTTAATCGCTTGGCCAACGCAAAGCGCTCGACTAAAACAACTATTGTCAGCTTCAGTAATCATAAAGCAGCTTTTAACGACAAAACCATTTGCGCCTATGTCTGCTGCAGCTCTTCTGGCATTAGTGCGAGCCACTGACATTTGTGGTGGTGCATCCTGTTTGGTTTCTTGGCAGGCTTCACCTTCAATTAAACCTAATATTTCAAATGTCCCTTTGGGTTGCTCATTACCTTCATATAACTGCACATCACCGACTTTAAAATAATCATTGATGGCTTTACTGTCTAAATTACTTTTGAACGTGTAATCACTGGCACAAGCACTCAATAATAGTGCTATGCCTGAGATTATAAATGCATATTTAAGAGAAAACGTCATGGCCGTAACCTTATTATTAATGGGTAATAGATCTGCAACAGTTAGTTTACCCTGTCTTATGGCGATGATAAAGCAATCAAATGCCACAAAAAAAGAGCTTACCTAAGTAAGCTCTTTTTTATTTTAAAGAATTAACCGTGAGATTATTCTTTAGTTAAAATATTTATTCCATGCCTGGAATTAAAAATTCGCTCATGCTTTTGCCGCTATCAACTTGTTGTTTGAATACGGTTGGCATACGACCTTGACCTGTCCATTGAATTAATTCACCGTCAATGGTGATTTGATATTTTGGCGGACGTGGTGCACGCTTTTTAGTTGATGTTTTAGCAGAGGCTGTGACTTCACCTAAATCTTCGATTGATAAACCACTGTTTTCAATTTGAGCAAGAATTTCAGCAATACGAGCATTACGCTCTGCATTGGCTTCAAGTTCTAATTTTTCTTCTTCTTCACGTTCAGTAATGATCTTTTCTAATTTTGCCGCGGTTTCGCGTAAATCATCAAGAGACAATTCTTTTACTGCAGCTTTAAAACGACGGCCGTGGGTTAGTATGTCTAAAAAATCACTCATTTTGTGTAGTTTCCTAATGATTTATTTATAAAATAAAAAGTTATCAAAGATGTTTTTTAATGTTTCAGGTAAATTTCAGTGCATCATTTGGTTTGTTGTGGTCTTTATTATTAATATAAATAACATTAACTCACTGATTATTACCAAGACAGCTTAATTAATACTGAATATAGCTGTAATAATAGAAACTATTTGTCATTGAATCAAATTAAATCATCTAAATATTGAATAAATTTTAATTAATCACTTGTATCAAATAATTAATGTTCCACAGTTTGTTTTGTTTGATTGCCACCACAATCATAAAAAAAATATAAACAGTCGTTTGACTTTGATTGACGTTAACGTTAACAGGACGTAAAGTTAGCCTATCTTGCATTGGCAAACGCCAGTGTGTTGTCCACATACATTGAAGGTGTAGAAGGAAAACCTATGAAAATATTGGTGCCTGTTAAACGCGTAGTTGATGCCAATGTAAAGGTCAGGGTAAAAGCTGACAACACAAGTGTTGATACGACGAACCTTAAAATGGCGTTAAACCCATTTTGCGAAATAGCAGTTGAAGAAGCGGTTCGCTTGAAAGAAGCTGGCGTAGCCACTGAAGTTATCGTGGTGAGTGTTGGCGCAAAAGCAGTGCAGGAGCAATTAAGAACTGCAATGGCATTAGGTGCTGATAGAGCCATTCATATTGAAACTGATGAAGAATTGGTGCCACTATCAATTGCGAAACTGTTAAAAGCTGTGCAAGAAAAAGAACAAGCGCAATTAATTATTTTTGGTAAGCAGTCTATTGACGGCGATAACAACCAAACTGGACAAATGTTAGCGGCACTAACTGATATGCCACAAGCGACATTTGCATCAGAAGTAAAAGTTGATGGTGATATGATCACCGTTACTCGTGAAATAGATGGCGGACTGCAAACCCTGAAAATGCCTTTACCTGCCATTGTCACGGTTGATTTACGTTTGAACGAACCTCGCTATGCTTCATTACCCAATATTATGAAAGCTAAACGCAAGCCATTAGACATTATGACTGTGGCTGATTTAGGTGTGAGCTTGAAAACACATCAAACAGTGATCAGCGTAACACCTCCGGTTGAGCGTAAAGCTGGCATTATGGTGTCTTCTGTTGAGGCGTTAGTCGATAAGTTAAAAAATGAAGCGAAGGTGATCTAACATGACCATTTTAGTATTAGCAGAACACGATAATGTGAGTTTGAAAACTGACACGGCCAAAGTCGTTAGCGCAGCTGCCGCCATTGGCGGTGATATTCATATACTGGTCGCGGGTGTTGATTGTTCTGCTGCGGTAACGGCAGCACAACACTTAGCCGGTGTGAGTAAAGTATTAGTTGCTGATGCAACTCAATATGGTGCTCAATTAGCGGAAAACGTTTCTAAGTTGGTCGTTGAGATTGCGGCTGATTACGAACATATCTTGGCTGCAGCAACCAGTATTGGTAAAGATACATTACCTCGTGTCGCAGCATTGTTAGATGTTTCTCAAATTTCAGAAGTCATTGAAGTGGTCAGTAGTGACACTTTTGTGCGTCCTATTTATGCCGGTAATGCGCTATCGACAGTGCAGAGTTTAGATGCGAAGAAAGTCATGACTGTGCGTTCTAGTGCATTTGATGCTGTCGCGACAACGGGCAATGCTGAAGTGGTTAACCTAAGTCAAGCTATTGATGCTCGCACTGAGTTCGTGTCTCAGTCGTTAACTGAATCAGCCCGTCCAGAGCTAGGTAATGCAGGCATTATTGTCTCTGGTGGCCGCGGCATGGGGAGTGGTGAAAACTTTGCTATTTTAGAGCAACTAGCCGATAAGCTTGGCGCAGCAGTAGGTGCATCTCGTGCCGCAGTGGATGCTGGCTTTGTGCCTAACGATTTACAAGTGGGACAAACAGGTAAGATTGTTGCCCCTGATCTGTATATTGCTGTGGGCATTTCGGGTGCGATTCAACATCTTGCCGGAATGAAAGACTCTAAGGTGATTGTGGCTATTAACAAAGATCCTGAAGCGCCTATTTTCCAGGTGGCAGATTACGGTTTAGTCGCGGACTTATTTGAAGCCGTTCCTGCATTAAATAATCTGCTTTAATGGCTTATTATTGACCCAAATTGAGTCATTAGCTTGTTTAACGTGTCGTTATACTAGCCAATCGTTCAGATTAAAAGGTTTCTACTTGGTAAAGTAGGAACCTTTTTTATTGATATTTTTTATCATATGGATGTTTTTATGAGCAAAGGTGTCAGTCGGGTTAGCCAGTTGCCGTTTTTGTATTCAGTGCGATAGTGTGCATTTGCATTAGAAACGTTAAACTAATGCTATTAAATTGTGGCTATAGTTAATAATATTGTTATTTGTGCTGTAGTTTAGGACTTTTTTGCTGGTATAGAGCGTGTGGTTTATGATTGTATGTGCGCGCTGTTTGTAATGGGCTATTTATGATTACAAATACAAAAGTAGAGGTGCATTGCATAATAGTCAGGTTGAATTGGGTGATGCCAATAATTCAACCTAAAAGGATGCAATGCCGAAATAAGTGAGGTGATCGCCCTCATTTGTTGGGCCAGTTCTCGAAAGGGGCTGTACTGTCATAGTGTTTTTATCTATGTGATAAAAATAATGATATTCATATTAAATGGATATTTCTGTGGAGTGCTACTAGATAAGTTAACCCATATACTTTCTGTGTATGGCGAGTCTTATTTCTAGTTTTTCTCTATTCGTATCCAACGAAGAAATAATTAAATTATGATAATAAGTTATGCCGATTCGGCACTTTCTGTTTTGCCACCACTTTTGGCAATTACACTGGCTATTTTAACCCGTAAGGTATTGCTGTCTTTGGGGTTAGGTATTATTTTTGGTACCTTATTGCTGACCGATTTTTCATTGGTTGGCAGCAGCGAATATATTTTAAGTACAGCGAGTCAGCTCGTTTGGAAAGATGCTGCACTGAATAGTTGGAACGTATATATCTTAGGTTTTTTGGTTGTGCTGGGCATGATAACCGCATTGATCACCGTTAGTGGTTCTGCTCGTGCTTTTGCTGATTGGGCCAAACTGCGCATTCGTAATAAGCGCGATGCTAAGTTAATGACCATTTTTTTAGGCTGTGTAGTCTTTATTGATGACTACTTCAATAGTTTAGTCGTAGGTTCGATTTCAAGGCCTATCACGGACAGATACCACATTTCACGCGCAAAACTTGCCTATATTTTAGATTCTACCGCGGCACCGATTTGCGTTATTTCCCCGGTATCAAGCTGGGGAGCCTATATTATTGCGCTTATTGGCGGCATTCTAACTGCACATGGTTTTGCTGACTCAGGTCATTTAAGTGTCTTTATACAGATGATCCCGATGAACTTTTATGCCGTGTTCTCATTATTATTACTAGTGTGTGTGGCGACGTTCAGTTTAAACATAGGACCAATGCGTCAGCATGAATTAAATGCACTTCGTGGTGAGTTGTATGATGAATCAAAAGGCCAACCACCGGGAGCAGTTACTGATTTACCTGAAGCTGATACCGGTAAAGTGATTGGTTTATTTTTACCGATTGCGATATTAGTATTTGCGACCCTTTATTTTATGGTCTCTAGTGGGGCAGAAGCATTAGCGGCTAAAGAGCAGATGTTTAGTGTACTAGGTGCATTTGAAAATACTGATGTGAGTTCATCATTGTTTTTTGGTTCTATTGTCGGTTTGATTGCGACAGTGTTGTTGGCATTTCAACAGAAAGTAGAGCTGTCTATGTTGCTCAAAGGCATGTCTGTTGGTGCTCGTTCAATGTTACCCGCTATTTATATTTTATTGTTCGCTTGGACGATATCAAGTGTCATTGGTCAGCTTGAAACCGGTAAGTTCATGGCCAGTTTAGCAACTGATAATATTCCGTTTGCGCTATTGCCTGCCATGTTATTTCTATTGGCTGGGATCACCGCATTTTCAACGGGAACGAGTTGGGGAACCTTCGGTATTATGTTACCTATAGCGGCCGATATGGCGATGGGAAGTGATAGCACCATGATGCTACCTATGCTAGCAGCTGTGCTTTCTGGTGCCGTATTTGGTGACCATTGCTCACCTATTTCCGATACCACTATTTTGTCATCAACGGGGGCGAGTTGCCATCATATCGATCATGTGGTGACCCAGCTTCCTTATGCACTTATCGCTGCATTGATTAGTTTCGTCGGTTATATTGTGCTTGGTTTTACTGGCTCGTTAATGGCTGGATTGATTTGTTGTAGTGTGTTGTTTCTTATCAGTATCCTAGTATTGTACTTTTGGGCAAAAAAGTAATGCTACATCCCGATACTTATGAGTAATAAGCCGATTGATTAAGCTTTGAAAAAATGCCGTATTCATAACGAATACGGCATTTTTGTTTGTTGTTGCGAAGTTAAAAAAGGTAATATGGACGGTACTGACTGTCTAACCATTAGGACGCTATATTTTGGCGCAACTGTACTTTTATTATTCGGCGATGAATGCCGGTAAATCAACTTCGTTACTGCAGTCTTCTTATAATTATCGTGAGCGCGGTATGCATACCTTAGTGATGACAGCATCAATAGATAATCGATATGGTATTGGCAAAGTGTCTTCGCGTATTGGGATTGAAACCGATGCCCAGGTGTTTGGTAGTACTGACAATTTAATTGAGCTGATTTCGACATCCAATGACGAGCAAAAAATTCACTGCGTACTGATTGATGAGTGTCAGTTTTTAAGTAAAGAGCAGGTTAGGCAGATAACCTATGTTGTCGATAATCTCGATATTCCCGTATTATGTTATGGATTACGTAATGATTTTCAGGGTGAGTTGTTTTCAGGTAGCCATTACTTGCTCGCTTGGGCAGATAAGCTCGTTGAATTAAAAACCATTTGTCATTGTGGCCGTAAAGCCAATATGGTGGTTCGCCTTGATCATGAAGGTAATCCTATGCGCGAAGGTGAACAAGTGGAGATTGGCGGTAACGAGAGTTACGAGTCGGTTTGTCGTAAGCATTTTCGCGAGTTTTTGTGGGATTAGTTGGCCATTAAAGACGTATTAGAATTACGTTAGCGACCGCTGCAGAATAAACAAAGCCGCTTAAATTAACATTGAAGCGGCTTTGTTATTTGTGTTTTAGGTGCTTATGTTTTAGTTGCTTATGTTGAGATTAAAAGTCAGCTGCTGCGAAATTGACAATGTCAGCACTACTAGCTTCAATTTGTTTGCGTAAGCTGCGAGTTTGGCTGCCCCAATAGCTCATGAAGAATTTTGCCGTATTAAGTTTAGCTTGATAAAACTCACTTTCTTCAGTACCAGCTTCTAATGCTGCCAATGATGTTGCCGCCACACGGGTCCACATCCAAGCCAGAGCGGTAATGCCAAAGAGTTGCATATATGGCATTGATGCTGCGCCAATAAGGTCTGGGTTTTTACTGGCCGATTGAACAATAAAACCAGTGGCTTTTTCAAGATCGCCCGCAGCGTCCATTAACCCTGCAAGATAGGGCTTCATGGCTTCGTTGCTGGAATTATCTTGAATTAACTGTTTTACCATGCCTGACCATAACGTCAATGCTGCCCCTTTGTCGCTCAGTAATTTACGGCCTACTAAATCCAAAGCCTGAACGCCATTTGTGCCTTCATAAATCATTGCGATACGAATATCACGCACATACTGCTCCATACCCCATTCATTAATATAGCCATGACCGCCATAAACCTGCTGCGCATCTACGCATGCTTTAAAGCCTTGGTCGGTAACGAAACCTTTAACAATCGGTGTAAATAAAGCTGCCAGGGCATTTGCTTGTTTGGCTTTTTCCGGGTCAGTATGACGTTCTACTTGGTCAAGCCATAATGCCTGTTGGCCCATTAACGCACGTGTTCCTTCATTGAAAGACTTTTGCGATAACAGCATACGTCTTATGTCACCATGGACTAATAATGAGTCTGCGGCTTGTTCAGGCTGTTTAACACCACTTAATGCACGACCTTGAATGCGCTCTTTGGCATAAACAAGTGCATTTTGGTAAGCAATATCAGATACGCCTAAACCCTGAATACCGACACCCAGACGTGCTTGGTTCATCATGGTGAACATGGCTTTTAAGCCCTGATGTGGTGCACCAACTAATTCGCCAATTGCGCCATCAAAATGCATGACACAAGTTGAGTTACCGTGAATGCCCATTTTGTGTTCCAGACCCGTCGCACTCAGCGTATTGGCGTCACCTAAACTGCCGTCGGCATTGACTAAAAATTTCGGTACCGCAAATAATGAAATGCCTTTAACACCTTCTGGTGCATCGGGTAGGCGCGCTAATACTAAGTGAATAATATTATCAGCAAGATCGTGATCACCAGATGAAATAAAGATTTTCTCGCCGCTAATGGCAAACAGCTCATCTCCGGCAGGAATAGCTTTAGTGCGCAATAACGCTAAATCGGTACCAGCATGCGATTCAGTTAAGTTCATGGTTCCAGTCCATTCACCACTGACCAGTTTAGCTAAATACTTTTGTTTTAGTGCATCGCTGCCATGGACATGAATAGCAGAATAAGCGCCATGAGTTAATCCAGGATACATAGCAAAAGCCATGTTGGTCGCGGTTTTCATTTCGGTGGCAAAGGTACCAATTACTTCTGGCAGGCCTTGGCCGCCAAATTCAGGATCGCAGGTTAGTGTGGCCCAGCCATCTTCGACATACTGCTTGTAAGCTTGCTTAAACCCAGAAGGGGTGATGACTTTACCGTCAACCAATTTACAACCTTCCAAGTCACCGCTTGCATTGAGTGGCAACATGATGTCGGTAGTAAAGTCGGCGACACCTTGTAAAATCGCATCAGTTAAATCTGCATCTAATTCATCAAAACCACGTAAGTCAGTTTGTTGATAGACATTAAGCAGTTCAGACAGAATGAATTGATAATCACGCAGGGGAGCTTGGTAAATTGGCATAAGGTCATTCCTTGGTTATGGGGTCGTTAAGTTTGGTCGCGGCAACAAGGTATTGTCTTGTTACTGGTCCAATCAGATTATGTTAGTTCAGCTAACATAACCAATTTCGAGTAAAAACTCAGTATTATTTTTACGTAAGCGTAAACTTATTTTGGTGCGTGAAATGTACCGATTTATTTACTCTTCAATATCAGAGTGACTTATTTGTTGTAATACCGTCTTCAGGCTTGGAAAGATCAACAAGTGCTCGCGAAACGATTATCTGAAATGCACATGAATACATAATGGCAACACTCCGGTCTATGTAGGTTAATACATAAAAATAATCCATAAATAGGGCGCGTTATGAAATTTGTTTGGTCAGTAGTCAGTATATCTGCATTGCTATTATTGTCTTTTATATCCCAAAGCACAGCCGATGCTGCTGCGAAAGTGGATGAGTCCGTTGCTACTAATTTTGAATTAATGACCTCTGATGGCCAATCATTTACTCTGCATGATTACGCCGGTAAACCGGTTATTTTGCATTTTTGGGCTACCTGGTGTCCATATTGTAAAAAGCTGCAACCCGGTTTAGAAAAACTACGACTTAACTACCAACACACTGACTTGCAAATGATTGGTATTAGTTTTAGCGAAGATGCTGGCGCCAATCCAGGGCAGAGTTTGCTCGATCGAGGTATAAAAATGACCACGCTGGTTTTAGGTGATGAGGTTGCTAAGTTGTATGGCATAACAGGTACCCCAACAACAGTGTTTATTGACCGAAGTGGTCACATTGCGTGGATGACCAATACGTCTGATCCTGACGACCCTAATTTAGATAAAGCGATACAGTTTTTATTAAAATAGCCATGATGAAAAGCCGATTGTTGTTTGCTCATCTATGATAGGTCATTGAGCTGATTATATTTATTCGGCTTGTTTACTTGAGGTATATTTTAAAAGAAGCGGCCCTATCAGGGTCGTTAGGGCGATAACCATGACTAATATGGCAAACTCTTTGGCTTGAATGACGTCAAGTTGGCGTCCCATCTCTGCAAATACCAATCCTACTTCACCTCTGGGTACCATTGCTGAACCCACAATCATTTTTTCGTGCCAGTTTGAGCTGGCCAACAATCCGGCCATGAATTTACTTGCTACGGCGATAAAAGTTAACCAAGCGAGTAATAGTAAGCCCATGAAGCTCATATCAAGTTGACTTAGATCCAGGCTGATGCCGACATAAACGAAAAAAATGGGGCTAAAGAGCTGTACTAGCGGCTTTGCTGATTGTTCCAGTTTGTGGGTATAGCTAAAGGGGTTTTTAAGGTATTGATTAAATGGCGAGGTAAATTGTCGTGACAAGCCCATTCCGACGGCAAAGCCACCTAAAATAGCCGGGGTACCAAACCAATGAGCTAACCAAGCAAATAAGCAAATCATTGCCGTGACGACAAACACTTCATAACCGGGAATGCGTGTTTTAAGGTGAAGCCAGCGGGTTAAATAAATTATCACTCTGACCAGTGGCGGGCTGAAAATGATAAAGCAGGCAATCATGATAAATAATACTAAGGTTGAGCTTACGGCTAATTCTCCAGATGAGGCGAAATTAAACAACACGCTCAGTAGTATCACGCCAACGATATCATCGATAACCGCAGCCCCTAGAATAATTTGCCCAGCCGCACTTTGAGTTTGATTATTGAGTGCTAAAACTCGCATTGAAATACCAATGCTGGTGGCCGTTAATGCGCAACCAAAAAATAATGCAGTAAAAGGAGGCAGAGAAAGCCAATACAGGCTGGCCAATCCTGTGACGATTAAGGGTATTACAATGCCTAACAATGCAACACTTACGGCTTTAGTGCCAGAATGGGCAAGCTTTTTGATAGAGGTTTCACAGCCAATATCAAATAATAAAAAAATGACCCCCAGTTCTGCGATGATGGCTAATGTACTATGAGGTACAACCCAATTGAGTAGTGACGGGCCAATTAACATCCCCGCAGTGACTTCACCCACTACGCTGGGAAATCCTAATCGGTCACTAAGCTCACCTAACAATCTGCCCACAACAAGAATGAGAAAAAGTGACATTACAAAGCTGTTTATTGCCATTTATCCTCCTTCAGGTTAGGCAATATGTTATTGATTTGTGTGAACCCAATAAAGTTGATGTTGATCAATTTTAGTTACGATACTTAAGCACAAACTTACGCTATTAGCTAAGCTAAAGATAGTTACTAGCTCACGTTTACTGAGTTTCTAATCGCAGAATATGAGGCAATGTTTGATAAGTATAATCTTAATATTTACATATACTTGTCACGGTAAGAATATAGAAAAGATCTGAAATAAGGAGGTTTATATGAACAAAATGTTTGTTATCGCACAAATGGAACAAGCGCATATTGATGCCGTCGCGATTGGATTATCATTAGCCAAGCAGATGAACAAGCAGGCTGAAGTTTTTGCTTATACTTACGCCTATTTAAGTGGCACAGACAGTGATCAACCACGACTTGCTGGAGTGGTGCAAAAGCAGTTAATGCAACAACAAGAAGCGCAACTTCAGCAGCACTTAGATTCGCTTGATGCCGAAGATGTGCCGTTACATGTGATATGGAGTAAGTATCTTTTTGAACATGCTTGTCATCACTCTGCTCGCCATAGCTTTGATCTTATGGTTAAAGCTGTCCATCATTCTGATCATTATCTGCCTACTGATTGGCAGTTAATTCGCCATACCAAAATCCCACTATTACTCCTTACAAACAACCCACTTAATACCGGTAACACCACGCTAATTTCAATCGATTTAGGTACTAAAAATCCGACTAAGCAACGGCTTAATGACGCCGTTATTGCTAATGGCCTGCAGCTTGCTAAAGCGACTGGAACACAGTTGCATGTGGCTTATGTGTTACGAATTCCGCAAATTGTTCGCGACATGGATTTGCTCGACATTAATGCTTTAGTTAAAAAAGCGTATGCAGAACATCAGCAAAAAATTGCTGACATAGGAGTTGACGCTGATTGTATGCATATTATCTCGGGTGAGCCTGAACTGTGTTTGTTTGAACTGGCATGTCGGTTAAAAAGCCAATATTTTGTGATTGGTGCGCGGCAACGGCAAGGATTACTAGGGCGCATTATTGGTAATACAGCGGAATCTATTTTGAGCCGGATGCGCAGTAATGTGTTGGTGATCCCAGCAGAAGATTAAATCGATAATATCACGACTCATAGCGTCGCCATTTAAGCCTATTTCATCGTTGAAAAATGCTCATTTAAACCATAAAACTGCGCATTTTTTCCTTGAACTCAGCATAAATGGCTTAGCCTATGCATTTACATTTTGATACTCACATCTCAAAGTAGAAAGGGGGCTGAGTCGCTACAGTAGTCATATTAAAATAAAGGTATAAAAAAGCCCGCATCATTAAGTTAAATTGGCGGGCTTGGTTGATCTTAACTATTTAATAGAAATTAAAAGGTCATTTCCGGTACGTGGTCTGGTACCACTAACTTACCTGCTGTTTTAGCAACAATTTCATCAACCGTCACACCGGGCGCGCGTTCAAGTAAATGAAACGCACCATCTTTAATTTCGATAAAGGCTAAATCAGTCATCACCCGTTTAATACAGCCATAGCCCGTTAATGGTAACTCGCAGGTTGATAATAGTTTCGAGTTGCCGTATTTGTCCGCATGCATCATGGTGACAATAATATTGTCGGCGCCCGCGACTAAATCCATGGCGCCGCCCATACCTTTAATCAGTTTGCCTGGGATCATCCATGAGGCGATAGAGCCGTTAACATCCACTTCAAATGCGCCCAGTACCGTGAGGTCGACATGGCCGCCACGGATCATGGCAAAGCTTTCTGCTGATGAAAAGAATGACGCGCCTGCAACCGCGGTTACCGTTTGCTTGCCAGCGTTGATAAGATCGGCATCGATGTTGTCTTCGGTAGGAAATTCGCCCATACCCAGTAAACCATTTTCAGATTGCAACATTACTTGTATGCCGTGTGGAATATAGTTAGCGACTAGGGTAGGGATACCGATACCTAGGTTAACATAAAAGCCATCTTGTAATTCTTTTGCTACGCGCTGGGCGAGTTGTTCTCTGGTCAGTGCCATGGTGTTGTCTCCCTTATTTCGCAGCTTTGACGGTACGTTGCTCGATACGTTTTTCAAAGCTAGCTTTGATCACGCGATCGACATAAATACCCGGTGTATGAATATGGTCTGGATCGAGTTCACCTGGTGCAACAATTTCTTCGGCTTCAACTACGGTAATTTTACCTGCGGTGGCCATCATCGGATTAAAGTTTGCTGCGGTTTTGCGAAACACTAAGTTACCCATAGTGTCCGCTCCACGCGCGAATTAAAGCAAAGTCAGCGGTCAACGATTCTTCTAATACGTAGTGACGCCCTTTGATTTCACGGGTTTCTTTACCGTCGGCAATCGGTGTGCCGTAACCTGTGGCGGTAAAGAATGCCGGAATACCTGCACCGCCGGCACGGATTTTTTTCAGCCAGTGTGCCTTGCGGGGTTAAGATAACGTTGAGCTCGCCGGATAACATTTGCTGTTCAAAGGTGGCGTTTTCGCCTACGTAAGAGGCAATCATGGTTGAAATTTGGTGCTGTTTCAGTAACAGTCCTAAGCCAAAGTTATCAACCCCAGCATTATTTGAAATGGCGGTTAAGCCTTTAACATCCATTGTCACCATATGATTAATTAAGCCTTCAGGAATGCCACACAATCCAAAGCCGCCGACCATAATGGTCATATCATCTTTCAGTCCTGCTAGCGCTTCTTCATAGCTGTGGACGACTTTATTGAAACCTGCCATCTTGTTGTCCTTATCGTTATATTTATATCAATGGTTAGCGCTATACAGTGCTAACCATGTTGAGTATATGTGATTATGTTCTGATTGCATTTGCTACTTTGGACCCATTGCTGCGCCCCAATGCGCGGCTAATGGTATCGCCTGCGAGTGCAAGCTTGCTCAGATCTATGCCGGTATCTATGCCCATGCCATGGAGCATGTAGACCAGATCTTCTGTCGCTAAGTTACCCGATGCGCCCTTTGCGTAAGGGCAGCCACCAAGACCCGCAACCGATGCGTCAAATACGCTAACACCGGTTTCAAGGCAGGCAAGAATATTGGCCAGAGCTTGGCCATAAGTGTCATGAAAGTGCAGAGCTAATTTATCCACTGGCACGACATTCGCAACGGCTTCAACCATTTTTCGAGCATCATTTGGTGTGCCAACACCTATGGTGTCGCCAAGGGATATTTCGTAGCAACCCATCTGGTAAAGGATTTCAGATACTCTAGCGACTTCGCTGACGTTAATATTGCCTTCGTACGGGCAACCGAGTACACAAGATACATAACCACGCACGGCGATATTATGTTTTTTTGCTTCCTCGATTAACGGCATAAAGCGAGTAATTGACTCATCAATTGAGCAGTTAATATTTTTTTGACTAAAGCTTTCAGACGCTGCACCAAAAATAGCCACTTCCTCTGCGCCAGCAGCCAGAGCCAGTTCAAAGCCTTTTAAATTGGGCGTCAAGGCACTGTAAACCACGCCAGGGTGACGATTAATTTGACCTCTAAGTTGATGAAACACGGCATCGGAATCGGCCATTTGTGGCACCCACTTAGGTGACACAAAGCTGCCTGCTTCAATTCGCTTAACACCTGCATCGGCCAGTTGTTCAATCAGTGTCAGTTTGTCTGCCGTTGTTACCGGCACTTCATTTTGCAAACCGTCACGGGCACCGACTTCAAAAATACTGACTTTAGTGGGTAACATTTACGCTTCCTCGACGCTGGTTTCAGTCACTAATGGCTCAACATTTAATAGTTGAGCGCCATCGCTGACAAGTTCACCGCTTTGGAAATAAAACTCACTGACTACACCATCAAACGGTGCTTCAATGGTGTATTCCATTTTCATCGCTTCCATCACCAGTAAACCTTGACCCGCTTTAACTTCATCACCTACTTCCACTAAATGCGTCACTACGGTGCCATTCATGGGGGCTTTGAGCTTATCGGCATGGTTAACCACTTCGCCGGCGACTTGAGCCAATATCGCCTTAAAATGATAACTGCCAGACGGCAAGAATAAAGTGAAATCATCGCCTTGATGGCTGACTGGGATTTTACTTTTATGACCGTTAATTTCGGCTAATAGTAAATCGGCTTTGAGTTCACCGGCTAACGTTAGTACTTGGTCGTGTAAACACAGTTGATACTGTTCGCCAATGGCGGTGAGTAATAAATCATGTTGCTGAACATCGGCTGCGGTATCAGTTAATAGCGATACGTGATGCACGCTAGAGCTGTTTAATCTAAAGCCGCTGACTAAACCCCATGGTGAATAAGGATCGGCACTGTTGATTGCCAGTGCTTTAGCCGCTTGCTTACGTGACAACACCTGAAAAAGCCCTGCTAGCGCTAAAGCTGTATCGGCTTCAACGGCCGCATCACCAATTAAGGTGTCGCCATAGCGTTCAATAAAGTCAGTACAGAAATCTGCAGCAGCAAACGCTGGGTGTTCGGCAATGTTAGCTAAAAATTCGATATTATGTTTAAGGCCACTAATTTGGTATGACTCTAGCGCATGCACTAAGCGTTGTAATGCACGAGGGCGCGACTCATCCCACACAATCAATTTAGCAATCATTGGGTCATAAAAGTTACTGATAATATCGTTTTGACGAATGCCAGAATCAATACGCACGTGACGATTTTGCTCTGGTTCACGTAAAAAGTTGAGCTTGCCGCTGGCTGGTAAAAATTCGTTTTGCGGATCTTCAGCGTATATCCGCACTTCAAATGAATGACCATGAATGCGCACTTCATCTTGGCTCAGTGGCAATTCACCACCACTGGCGACGAGAAGCTGCCATTTAACCAAATCTTGGCCGGTGACCATTTCAGTTACTGGGTGTTCAACTTGGAGGCGAGTATTCATTTCCATGAAATAAAAGCTGTTGTCGGTATCCAGTAGAAACTCAACGGTACCAGCGCCGACATAATCAATGGCTTTGGCGGCTGCAACGGCAGCGTTACCCATCTGCGCACGTAACTCATCAGATAAACCTGGAGCAGGCGCTTCTTCAACCACTTTTTGATGGCGACGCTGAATAGAGCAATCACGATCTGACAAATAAATGGCATGGCCGTGGCTGTCAGCAAACACTTGCACTTCAACATGGCGCGGCTGACGTAAGTAGCGTTCCATCAAGAGTTTGTCATTGCCAAAAGACGAGATGGCTTCACGGCGCGCTGATTTAACGGCTTCTAGGATTTCTCCGTCGTTTTCTACGATACGCATCCCTTTACCGCCGCCGCCATAAGCCGCTTTAATCAGTAACGGGAAGCCGATAGCTTTGGCCTGAGCAATTAATGTGGCATCAGTTTGATCGTCGCCGTGATAACCCGGTACGAGCGGCACATTGGCTTTAGACATGATGTTTTTGGCAGCACTTTTACTGCCCATGGCATCAATAGCGTCGCTACCTGGGCCAACAAAAGCGATGCCATTTTGTTCACATTTACGTGCAAACTCAGCATTTTCAGACAGAAAACCATATCCAGGATGAATGGCTTGTGCACCTGACTTTTTGGCTATCTCAATAATTAAATCGGCTTTTAAATACGAGTCAGCAGGAGCACTGCCGCCCAAATAAAACGACTCGTCTGCCATGGCAACATGACGGGCGTCTTTGTCAGCATCAGAATATAAAGCAATGGTGCGTACGCCCATGGTTTGTGCCGTTTTAATAATACGACATGCAATTTCACCACGGTTTGCTATCAGTAATTTGGTAAACATTATTGGGCTCCTTGTGGATCAGATTTGACGGTTTGCCATGCGGGGGCTCTTTTTTCAAAAAAGGCATTAAGGCCTTCTTGTCCTTCATCTGATACACGAATTCGAGCAATTTGCTCGCTGGTATAATTGAGCGTGGCATCATCAATAACGCCATCTTCTAAACGCGATACTAAGGTTTTTACCCAAGCCATGCCCTGAGGGCTATTGGCATTAAATGCCGTGATAAAGGGCGCTGCGGCAGCATCTAGGTCATCGTTAATCTGGTGGATAACTTGATGGCTTAAGGCTACATCGGCACTAAAGCGCTCTGCCGTTAGCATAAAGCGACGCGATTGACGATTACCCATGGCGCGCACCACATAAGGACTGATCACTGCGGGGATAAGACCGAGCTTAACTTCGCTTAAACAGAAGCTGGCACCTGTTGTTGCAATGGCAATGTCGCAGCAACAAATTAATCCTAATGCACCGCCAAAGGCAGCACCTTGAACCAGAGCGATAGTGGGTTTTGGGAATTTGTCGAGTACATGCATTAATTTGGCAAGCTCGTGAGCGTCAGCAAGGTTTTGGCCAACGTCCATTTTTGCTTGTTTACGCATCCAATTAAGGTCGGCGCCGGCACTGAAGTTTTTGCCATTGGCACGTAAGATCAGCATGTTGCATTGGCTGTCATTAGCAAAGTTTTTGATGGCATTGATCATTTCGCTGATCATCACCTCATCAAAGGCATTATGCACTTCAGCCCGGTTTAAGATCAGTTGGGCAACACCTTGTGATATGTCACATTCAATGTGTTTATATTGGGTCGTTAACATTGTTACTTACTCCTAGTTAGTTGAATTAGCCGCATCAATTACATGCGGAACACCCCAAAACGGGTATCTTCAATAGGAGCATTTAACGCCGCCGATAAGGCTAAGCCGACTACGTCACGGGTTTGCGCCGGATCAATAATGCCATCATCCCAAAGACGGGCACTGGCATGATACGGGTGGCCTTCTTTTTCGTATTGTTCAACTATCGGTTTACGAAATGCTTGTTCATCTTCAGTAGACCATTCAATCCCTTTACGGGCTAAACCATCGCGGCGCACTGTTGCTAACACGCCAGCAGCTTGTTCGCCGCCCATCACTGAAATCCGCGCGTTAGGCCACATCCACATCATGGTTGGTTCAAATGCGCGACCACACATGCCGTAGTTACCGGCGCCATAACTGCCACCGATAATTACAGTAAATTTAGGTACATTGGCACAAGATACTGCGGTGACCATTTTGGCGCCGTGTTTGGCAATGCCTTCGTGTTCGTACTTTTTACCGACCATAAAGCCGGTGATATTTTGTAAGAATAATAATGGGATTTTGCGTTGGCAACACAGTTCGATAAAGTGAGCGCCTTTTTGCGCCGACTCAGAAAATAAAATACCGTTATTGGCTACAATCCCGACCGGATAACCATGAATGCGTGCAAAACCACACACTAAGGTTGCACCGTAATTGGCTTTAAATTCGTCAAAGTCAGAATCATCAACGATACGGGCAATCACTTCTTTAACGTCGAACGGCTTTTTAAGGTCAGTGCCGACAATGCCGTACAATTCGTGGATATCAAATTGTGGTGGTTTAACTGGACTTAATAGGCTTTTGATTTCTTTTTGATGATTCAAGCGCAATACAGCACGGCGAGCAAGTTCAAGTGCGTGATCATCATTTTGCGCCAGATGATCGGCTACACCGGATATTTTAGTGTGCACTTCTGCACCGCCGAGCTCTTCTGCACTGACTTCTTCACCTGTTGCCGCTTTCACCAGTGGCGGACCCGCTAAAAAGATGGTGCCTTGATCTTTAACAATAATAGATTCATCAGCCATCGCAGGCACATACGCGCCGCCCGCGGTACATAAGCCCATTACCACAGCAATTTGAGGGATGCCCTTGGCCGACATTTGTGCTTGGTTATAGAAAATTCGGCCGAAATGATCGCGGTCTGGAAAGACTTCATCTTGGCGGGGTAAATTCGCGCCGCCAGAATCGACTAGGTAGATACACGGTAAATGGCAACGGCTAGCAATATCTTGAGCACGTAAGTGTTTCTTCACTGTGATCGGATAGTAGGTGCCGCCTTTTACGGTGGCATCGTTGGCGATGATCATGCATTCAACCCCACTCACGCGACCAATACCAGCAATCACACCTGCAGCAGGCACTTCTTCGTCATACACTTCATAAGCGGCAAATTGCGATAACTCTAAGAAGGGAGAACCTGGGTCAAGCAGCTTTTCGACACGCTGGCGAGGCAATAATTTACCGCGCGACAAATGACGTTCAAGGGCGACCGGGCCACCACCTTGTGCGATTTGTGCTAGTTTTTGTTGAAGATCATTGACTAATAACGCCATGCTGTCTGACTTGGCTTTAAATTCGTCACTGCGAGGATTGATGCGGCTGCTCAGTTGCGTCATTTCTATGTCCTTAATGAAGCAAAAATAGGGGCTTGATAAGGGCGACAAGATACGCTTGATATGTCGCCCTACTGGGGCAAGTGTTACTTACTTTGACTCGTTAAATAATTCGCGGCCAATTAACATGCGGCGAATTTCTGAGGTACCTGCACCAATTTCGTAAAGTTTGGCATCACGCAATAAACGGCCAGTAGCATACTCGTTGACATAACCATTGCCGCCGAGAAGCTGAATTGCGTCTAGGGCCATTTTAGTGGCAAGTTCTGCACTGTATAAAATAGCGCCTGCGGCATCTTTACGCGTGGTTTCACCGCGGTCACATGACTTGGCGACGCTGTAAACATAAGCGCGGGCGGCATTCATACCCGTGTACATGTCGGCTAACTTGCCTTGCACTAGTTGGAATTCACCGATCGATTTACCAAATTGTTCACGTTCATGAATGTATGGCACCACGATGTCCATACAAGCCGACATAATGCCTAGTGGACCGCCAGCTAATACAACGCGCTCGTAGTCTAGGCCGCTCATAAGTACTTTTACGCCATTATTGAGGCCGCCTAAGATGTTTTCTTCAGGCACTTCACAGTCTTCAAACACCAATTCACAGGTGTTTGAACCGCGCATACCTAACTTGTCGAGTTTTTGGGCTTGGCTAAACCCTTTTGATCCACGTTCAACGATAAACGCGGTAATGCCATGTGCGCCTTTATTTAAATCAGTTTTAGCATAAATCACATAGGTGTGAGCATCTGGACCATTAGTGATCCACATTTTGTTGCCGTTCAAGATGTAGCGATCGCCTTCTTTACGAGCATGCAGTTTCATTGATACTACATCGGAACCGGCATTGGGTTCACTCATGGCTAAGGCACCAATGTGTTCGCCACTGACCAGTTTTGGTAAATATTTGGCTTTTTGAGCCTCATTACCATTACGGTTTATTTGGTTAACACACAAGTTTGAATGGGCGCCATAACTGAGACCAATAGAGGCAGATGCTCGGGAAATTTCTTCCATTGCCACCACATGGGCAAGATAACCCATGTTGGCGCCGCCATATTGCTCATCAACGGTGACGCCAAGTAAGCCCATATCACCTAATACTGGCCATAATTGGTTAGGAAAGGCGTTGTCGATATCGACTTGGGCGGCCATTGGGGCAATCTCGTTAGCGGCAAAACCACGAACAGCGTCACGTAACATGTCTACATCTTCACCTAAACCGAAGTTTAAGCTGGTATATAAGTCGCTCATTTGCTTGTGTCCTGTTGAATTTTATTATGTGCTGCCAACGCTTTTTATGGGCGTTTTTGGCAGTTTTGTGTCAGTTTTGGCTTAATTGAGTAAGCCTTTTACAATTATTAGCTGTTATAAATTGATTACTTTATTTTTCTCGTCGCATTGTCAGTCAGTGCCGCTTTACATTGTTGCTCGGCAGAATTGAGCTCCATTAGCACCACTTTAATGTCATCCATTTGCTGTTGCAGAGCCGATTTTTTCTCATTGACTAAGTCAAGCATGGTGTTGAGTTGGGTAGAGCTGCTTTTATCGGCATCATAAAGTTCAAACAGACGGCGTGTTTCTGCTAATGAAAAGCCAAGGCGCTTGCCGCGTAAAATGAGTTTTAAACGCACGCGATCTTTGAGGCTGTATATGCGAGTTTGTCCGCGACGCTTAGGTTTGATCAATCCTTGGTCTTCGTAAAAACGAATACTGCGGGTGGTGATATCAAATTCTTTTGATAAGTCACTGATTGAATATGTTGATTGAGTGCTAGTGGTTGTGCTCATCATGTCACCAAAAGTGTTTCTTTTGATGCAAGATATATGAAGTTTACGTAAAGGTAAAGTTTGAGAGGTGGTTATTGGCTGCGTGCATGTTAATTTTGCTTGCCACTAGAATGTTATTATACCTTAACTGTTTGTTATATTTTGCAATTTATTACCATGGTTTTTTTACTGTTATCGATTAAATACTTAGTTGAATGCTAAGGTTTTTTTGTTGGTTTTAGTGCTTCTTATCCCTTTGTCTAATAGGGGTATTTGATGAATTCTGTTCATAATCACTGCAATACAAGCTGATTAACGGAGAGCAATATGGCTGATTTAGGACTATCAATGCATGCACAATCGATAGCCGAGCCCGAAGTGTTTTGGCAACAAGCTGCACAGGCCATTAGTTGGGACCAAGTGCCAAAAACCGTCTTAGATGACAGTAACAAGCCTTTTTATCGATGGTTTGCCGATGGCAAAATGAATACCTGTTTTAATGCATTAGACCGCCATGTCATTGCTGGTAGAGGTGATCAAACGGCTATTCATTATATTAGCCCTGTAACGCATCACGAATATTCAGTGAGTTATCAATCAGTGTTGGCGCAGGTGAAACGGCTCGCTGGACTGATGATATCGTTAGGAGTTACCAAGGGCGATAGAGTCGTTATTTATATGCCGATGGTACCCGAAACGGCTTACGCCATGTTGGCGTGTGCAAGGATTGGCGCAATTCACTCAGTGGTGTTTGGTGGTTTTGCGGCCAATGAGCTTTCTACACGAATCAATGATGCTAAACCGAAATTAATTCTCTCAGCTTCATGTGGTATTGAACCTTCTGGTGTGGTGCCATACAAACCTCTGCTAGACGACGCATTATCCCAAGCGACTCATCAAGTCGATCATTGTATTATTCTCAATCGCACCGAATACCAAGCTGAGCTAACTTCACCTCGAGACCTTGATTGGTACAATGCCCTAGTCGATGCGCCTGATGCTGAATGTGTATCGTTGGATGCAACCGACCCTTTATATGTGCTTTATACATCAGGTACTACAGGTCAGCCTAAAGGTGTGGTGCGTGATAACGGCGGTCATGCAGTTGCTTTAGCATGGTCGATGAAACATATTTATGACATTGGTATTGGCGATGTGTTTTGGGCGGCATCAGATGTTGGCTGGGTAGTGGGGCACTCGTACATCGTTTACGGGCCATTATTAGTAGGTGCGACAACCATAATGTACGAAGGGAAACCGATAGGCACCCCTGATGCTGGCGCTTTTTGGCGGATAATTGAACAGAAGCAAGTTCGCAGCTTTTTTACTGCGCCAACGGCCATTCGTGCTATTAAACGGGAAGATCCTCAAGGCGACTTCATCAAGCAATTTGATTTAAGCTGCCTTAAGCAAATGTACTTGGCCGGTGAGCGCTGTGATCCAGATACACTAAATTGGAGTCAGCAGCATTTAGGTAAGCCAGTGGTTGATCATTGGTGGCAAACAGAAACCGGTTGGCCAGTGGCAGCTAATTTGATGGGCACAGATCCAATTGAAATTAAAGCTGGTTCTCCTGCGCGCGCGGTACCTGGGTATCAAGTGGAAATCCTTGATGCGATGGGACAACAAGTGGCGCCCAATGAAAGCGGTAACGTGGTGATAAAGCAACCGTTACCTCCTGGCACACTAACGACTTTGTGGCAAAACGATAAACGCTATATCGACAGTTACTTGTCTATGTATCCAGGGTATTACTTGACTGGTGATGCAGGATATATCGATGAAGATGGCTACTTATATATTATGAGCCGCATTGACGATATAATTAATGTCGCCGGACATCGTTTATCCACAGGCCGATTTGAAGAAGTCTTATGCCAGCACGATGCAGTTGCTGAGGCAGCGGTAATTGGTGTGCAAGATAAACTAAAAGGCCAAGTGCCGCTTGGATTAGTTGTACTTAAAAATGGCGTTACTATGTCTGATGAGGCTCTTTATAAAGAGTTACTGGCACTAGTACGTCATGAAATTGGCCCAGTAGCTTCCTTTAGGCTTGTGAGTGCAGTACAAAAACTGCCAAAAACCCGTTCTGGGAAAATATTACGAGCCACCATGCGTAAAATTGCTGATAACAATGAATATACTGTTCCAGCAACCATTGAAGACCCGATGACGCTAGATATTATTCGCACAGCATTAACTAAGATGGGTTACGCGGATGCACTGGCTAAAGAATTAACTGTTTAGTGTGTAATCCCATGCCAATTAAAGTTAACCAATGACATTGTGTTGATGAAAGGTAACCTAAAAAAGCGAGCATAATTAGCTCGCTTTTTTATTTGCAGATAAATACTCGTGATAGTTTTGAAATCCAGTATTGCGATTATTATCTGCTATTACAGCAAACACCAATTTAATATTAAGCTCACGCCAGCTTTGGGGCGATTTATCGATTAGGTGTGAAAGCTGGACTATGTGTCATGCAGAGGGGCAAACGCAAAGTGTAGACGTTATGTATCAATTAAAATAAGAGATAATGGGTCACTAAATTATCGCTTTATGTATGACATAACATAAGGTTTAACAGGTTGAAACTGCGAAGTTTCAACCTGTAATTTTGTCAATATCCTGTCTTGAAACAGGTTTATACTTTTGAGGTGAGGCAGAATAGGTCGATTGCCATCTTTATAAGCTTAAAAATGTTGATATTTAATAAATTTTTGTTGGTAGGTTAGTGCTAGATTGAGAGACATGTTTTTTATTAAGTTATTGTCTTTAATAATGAATAGCTACTTTAAATTTTATTAATATGTAGTATCCTGCTTTATTAGTACAGACGATAGCCATTTTGTGACTGTAATTTAGTTACAAGAATCGTTATAATTGCCACCCAAATGGATTCGCACTACGCGATTAATCTCTGTGACCTGTGGAAACATACACTATGAATAACCACACCCAACAATCTCACGTCGGCGTTATCGGCCTCGGTGTGATGGGCAAGAATCTCGCATTAAACATTGCTGACAATGGCTACCATGTCGCTGTTTTCGATTTAGATACTCCAAAAGTCAATGCTGCTGTGGCTCAAGAACAAAGTGAGCGCAAAGCAAATACCGCCCCCCGCATGTCCCCATGTAACAATCTTACAGAAATGCTGGCCAAATTAGTTGAACCTCGAGTGATCGTGTTATCTGTGCCTGCAGGCGCACCAGTTGATGGTGTGTGTAAATCGTTAATTGAAGCAGGTATTGAAGCTAACGACATTGTTATTGATACAGGCAATAGCTTGTGGACCGATACCGTTGATCGTGAAGCTCACTATAAAGGCCAGTTTATTTTCTTTAGCTCGGCGGTTTCTGGTGGTGAAGTGGGTGCACGTTTTGGACCATCGTTAATGCCAAGTGGTGACGAAAAGGCTTGGCATTATGTTGAGCCTATTTGGAAAGCTATTGCGGCTAAAGTTGATCCAGCAACAGGTTTACCGATTGAGCGTTTTGAGCCTGGTAATCCGGTCACTGAAGGTGAGCCGTGTACGACCTATATTGGTCCTGCGGGTTCTGGTCATTACGTTAAAATGGTTCATAACGGTATTGAATATGCAGATATGCAGCTTATTTGCGAAGCATATCAATTACTCAGTGACGGTTTAGGCCTATCTGCCAATGAAATCAGTACCATATTCAATGGTTGGAATAAAGGTATTCTTAACAGCTACCTTATGGGCATTAGTGCTGAAGTCTTGCAACAAGCCGATCCGTTAACGGGCAAACCTTTAGTTGAAATGATTTTGGATAAAGCGGGCCAAAAAGGCACTGGTTTATGGACGGCAGTGAGCAGCTTACAAATTGGTTGCCCGGCGCCTACCATCGCTGAAGCTGTTTATGCGCGTGCTGTGAGCACCCAGAAAAACTTGCGCATGCAGTTAAGCTCTAAGCTTGCTGGCCCAGCACCAATCAGCTTTAGTGAAGCTGACAAAGCTGAATTTATTGCTAATCTTGAAGATGCTTTATATTGCGCTAAAGTGTGCTGTTATGCTCAAGGCTTTCAACTGATGGCGATGGCAGCAAAAGAGCAAAGCTGGAGTTTAGATTTTGCTGAAATCGCAAAAATTTGGCGTGCAGGTTGCATTATTCGTGCGACTTTCTTGCAATCAATTACTCAGGCTTATCAAGAAGATGCAAATCTTGCAAACTTATTGATGGCTGATATCTTTAGCCAAACATTGTCGCAAAAACACCTTAACTGGCGTAAAACAGTTGCTGCATCAGTTATGCAAGGTATCCCTGCTCCCTGTATTAGTTCGGCTATTGCCTATTACGACAGTTATCGCTGTGAAATGCTACCTGCTAACTTGTTACAAGGTCAGCGTGACTTTTTTGGTTCGCATACTTTCGAGCGTACGGATAAGCCAGCAGGTGAGAAATATCATTTAGATTGGAGCGCTAAAGAGCGTACTTTATCAAAAGTATAATGGCTCTTAAGCTTAAAAAGGCGCCTCATTTACAATGAGGCGCCTTTTTATTTTTTAATAAATAGATTTATCGCAGTGAGTGAAAGAACAGAGTTAACTAAGCGAAAAATACAGGCCAACACTGAACAGTACACTGAAAATCATCGTTAATTTTGCTGTTTGCCCAAGTATTGGGTTTAATGCTTCACCGCTGTTGTTGTGAAATTCGCGGCTGAGATTACGCGCAATAATTAACGAGGCTCCCGATAATAATACGGGTAAACCTTCGAGGGCTCCGAGTAAAAATCCGGCAATAATGATACCAAAGGGTAAGTAGACAAAGCTTTGATATAGCACTTTAGCTTGCGCTTCACCAATCCTCACTGCAAGCGTGTTTTTACCGGCTTTAGTATCAGTTGAAATATCTCTAGTATTATTGACCAGCATGATAGCCGCATTAAAAAAGCCAATGGCGCAACCGAGTAACCACGCGGTCATGGTGGTGGTTCCTGCTTGTAAATAGTAACTGCCAACAACGGCTACCAAACCGAAAAATACAAATGCAGCTATTTCACCTAATCCATGTGATGCCAGTGGGTAGGGGCCTCCGCTATAACATAACGCGCCTAAAATAGAGGCGACTGCGAGAATCGCAATAGGCCAGCCACCGTGCACTATCAATAACGAACCGACTAGTAATGATGTGATCAGGCAGCTAATCATGGCATTTCGAACTGATGAGGGGGCTAGAATACCACTTTGGGTGACTCTAATAGGACCGATACGTTCTTCAGTGTCTATACCATTTTTAAAGTCAAAGTAGTCGTTCGCGAGGTTAACTGAAATTTGTAATAATACCGCACATAACATTGATGTGAAGGCAATAAGTAAGCTAAATTGTTCGAGCCCAATGGCCAGCATGTTGCCAATTAATAATGGACCAATTGCCGCTGGTAGCGTACGAGGTCGGATAGCCATAAACCATGATTGCATTGAGCTAGGTTGCATAATATTGTGAGACGCAGTGTTGATTAGTCATGTCTAATAGCATATCAAATATTCATTTAGACTGCAGATATGAATATTTGCGTTGCATCACTATTTTACGATTTGTCATTAGATAACTGAAATTCACTATTATCATCGAATAAGCTAGAAAACATCAGCTTAACTGAGGTAACCTTAACGTTAATCCATGTTATAGAGAAGGTGTTATGAGTCAGGTATTAAACGATTTACTGTCATTATTGTCACTTGAGAAGATTGAGCTAGGTTTGTTTCGTGGTCAGAGCCAAGATTTAGGCTTTGGGCATGTGTTTGGTGGCCAAGTGATGGGACAAGCGTTAAGTGCTGCAAAACAAACGGTGAGCGAAGACCGTCATGTACATTCATTACATTCATATTTCTTACGTGCCGGTGATGAAAAGTTACCGATAATTTATGATGTTGAAAATATGCGTGATGGTGGTAGTTTTAGTGCCCGCAGAGTAAAGGCTATTCAGAAAGGGCGACCGATTTTTTACATGACCTGTTCATTTCAAAGTGTTGAACAAGGCTTTGAGCATCAAGATGTGATGCCGGATGTCCCGGGACCTGAAGGTTTATTAAATCAGCAAGAACTTGCAATGACAATGCGTGATAAAGTACCTGCGCAAATGCTCGAAAAGTTTATGGCTGATTCTCCGATTGAAATGCGCTTAGTTAATCCTCTACATCCCATTACACCAAATGCGACAGAGCCTAAACGCTATGTATGGTTACGTGCCAATGGACAAATACCTTCGGATCATAGTATTCAAGAATATTTACTGGCTTACGCATCGGATTTCAACTTTCTAGCCACAGCTACTCAGCCACACGGGGTGTCTTTTTTAACACCAGGTATGCGCATGGCCACTATTGATCATGCTATGTGGTTTCATCGCCCATTTAATATGAGCGAATGGCTACTTTATTGTATTGATAGTCCTAATGCTGGCGGTGGACGTGGGTTTGTTAAAGGACAGTTTTTCGATCAGCAAGGACGTCTTGTGGCTTCTGCCACACAAGAAGGTTTACTCAGAATGACCAAGTAGGATGCTAAAGATGATTTTATTTAACAAAGGGATTCAATTCGCGCTAGTGGTTTTGATTGCCATGATGCTCAATGGTTGTGTGACAGTTGAGCCTGAAAAACCGGTAATCGTGAACGGTTATGCCGGATATGCCGAAAAGATTGCTTTGCCACAGGGGTGTAAGATCAATATTGCCTTGATTGATTTTAATACTCCAGGTGCGATTATTTCTCAAAAAAACTTTGATATTGCCAGAGCGCCTGTTCCATTTAAATTTACTTTGCCTGCCAACCTCATTAACAGTGGAGTCGATTATGGTGTGGTGGCAATGATCACCTATCAAGGCAATGCAATTTTTCAAACTTATGATAAGTTTCGTGTGATCAATAACGGTCAATTTACCACTCAAGTGTTAATGAAACGCGTTAAATAGCCACTTCGTAATCTCGCTCACAAACTGTTATCCCCGCCATTGATTGATTAACGTGGCGGGTAGTAATCTTTTGCTACTTTAATGTGTTGTTTAGGTTGTTTATGCCAGAGCTGATCTTGAATCATCGTTCGGATGCGCAAACGCGCTTAATTTGGGCTTTGTGTATCGCTTCTATTGTGGTTTATATTAATTTGTACACAGTGCAAGGCATGCTGCCGTCAATTGCTGAGAATTTTGGCGTGTCGGGTGCACAAGCGACTTTGGTACTTTCTGTTACCAGCTTTACCCTAGCATTTTCATTGCTTTTTTATGCCGTGTTGTCTGACAGAATAGGGCGGTTAGCCCCGATAGTGCTCAGTTTATGGCTATTAGCAGCATCGAATATTTTGTTAGTTTTTGCCCAAACGTTTGATGATTTACTTATGGTGCGCTTGTTACAGGGAATTTTGTTAGCGGCGGTGCCCGCAATTTCGATGGCATATTTTAAAGAGCAATTGGCGCCTTCTTTTATGCTCAAAGCCGCTGCTGTATACATAATGGCTAACAGTATGGGCGGCATTGCAGGGCGAATTTTTGGCGGTTTAATGGCACAAAACTTGTCATGGCAATCGTCTATGGGGTTGGTCTTTGTGGTAACGCTAATAGGGGTTGCATTGGTGACATACTTATTACCACGCAAAGAGATAAAACCTACAGTGATTAAGCAGAAAGTGTCTTTACTGCGTAAGGTAAAACAAGACATCGATGGTTTTATGTTTCACTTATCTGATCCGCAAATGCGTTTGGCCTATATGGTTGGTGGCTTAGCCTTTATGATGATGGTCAATCAGTTTAGCTTTATTCAGTTACATATTATGGCTGAGCCTTATGGGTTGAGTCGTTTTAATGCAACCTTGATATTTTTATGTTACTCAAGCGGCACTTTTGCGTCTTATTTGTCAGCTAAGTGGATTATGCGATACGGTTCTATGCCATTATTTAGAGTGGCATTATGCTTAATGGTTGCCGGTACTTCATTGACCTTAGTCGATACACTGGCTGCCATTGTGATTGGCTTTTTGATCAGTGCTTGTGGATTTTTTCTAACTCATAGCTGCTGCAATTCGTTTGTTGCCATTCGTGCAACCAGCCATCGAGCTAAGGCTACGTCACTTTATTTATGCTGTTATTACCTTGGGGCCTCATTAGGCGGACCTTATTTAATGTTGTTTTGGCATAAAGCAGAATGGAATGGGGTGGTAGTGGGTTCTATGACGCTTTTGGCATTGCTACTAGTCGCAATTTGGCGTTTAGGAATACATCAACAGCATGCTGCTGATGTATCTATCGCCGATTAACAGGTTAATTCTCGATAAACTGTTTACGGTCTAAGTCAAATTTGCGCATTTTGTCGTACAAGGTTTTACGGGGGAGCTCGAGCTGTTCCATGGTTAATTTTATGCTGCCTTTATTATGACTTAAGGCTTCTTCAATCAACATACGCTCAAAAAACTCTACTCGCTGCTGCAATGACATACTGGTATGTATGGTTGTATTGCTTTCTAGATTACCAGCAAAAGCGGCCTCAGCGCCCAGTAGAACATAGCGTTCAGCTAAGTTACGTAATTCACGCACATTACCCGGCCAATCATGTGCGGTAAGCACCATGGTTTGTGACGTATTTAAGGCAATAAGTGCTTTATGGTATCGAGCCGATGCAATTCTAGCAAAGTGTAAAAACAGCAGTGGAATATCTTCTCTTCTATCTCTTAGCGGCGGAATAACAATAGTGACCAAGTTAAGACGATACAATAAATCTTGTCTGAATTTGCCTTCTTCACACAGCTGCTGCAAGTTTAATTTTGTTGCAGCAATGACTCTGATATCTAAGTCTATTGGTGTGTTTGAGCCCAGCCTTTCAACTTTGCGGTCTTCCAACACGCGTAATAATTTCACCTGCAACGCCATTGGAGTACTTTCTATTTCATCTAAAAGTAGTGTACCGCCATTGGCATATTCGAATTTGCCGATACGGCGTTTGTCTATGCCGGTAAAAGCGCCTGATTCAGCACCAAAGAGTTCGCTTTCTATGAGATTTTCCGGAATAGCACCACAATTAATTGCGACAAAATTGGCTTTGTTACGGTAGCTATGGTCATGTAAATATCGGGCGACTAACTCTTTACCCGCACCGGTTTCACCTTCAATCATAATATCGGCGGGTGTATCTAATACTTGGTCTATAAGGTGGCGCATTTTCATTACGCTAGGACTGTTTCCTAAAATACGCGGGCCAGGAGCAATGTGAGATTCAAGTTCGCGTTTAAGCTTGCGGTTTTCTAAAGTTAACGATCGCTTATCTAGAGCACGTTTGGTGACATCGAGTATGTGTTCGTTATTAAAAGGTTTTTCGATAAAGTCGTAAGCTCCTTTTTTCAATGCGTCGACAGCCATTGCTATGTCACCAAAGCCAGTTAACAGTACAACAGGAAGATCACTGTCTTGTTGTTTCAGTTGTTGTAATAAACTCAATCCATCAAGTAATGGCATATTGACATCAGAGATCACAATACCAGGCCAGTTAGCGGTAATGTGACTGGAAATAGACTGTGGGTCTGTGGTGGCTAAGGCACGAATATTTTCGAGTTTGAATAATTGTTGTAACACGATACCAATATGAGGTTCATCATCAACAATAATGACTTGATAATCGTTGATGTCTTGTATTTGAGTCACGTTTAGACTTCCTCACGTAAATAAAGAGGCAAAATAATATGGAAAATAGCGCCACCTTGAAGGGCGTTTTCGACTGTAATAGAACCTTGCATGGATTCGATAATCCGTTGCGAGATGGACAAGCCTAATCCTAATCCCTGACGTTCGCTGGTGGTATAGTAAGGTTCAAAAATTTTGCTCATTTGGCTTTCTCTCACACCCGGCCCACTGTCTTGGATACTGATGTTTACCTTGTTATCGCAATAGACTTCGATACGTAATTTTCGTTCGGTAGATTGTTGCATTGCGACAATGGCATTACTGATAAGATTAACCAATACTTGCTGTAATCGCACGCTGTCACCCCAGATTTGACACTTACCCTGTAGGAGTTGCAGCGACAGTTTAATACCTTGCTTGTCTATTTCAGGTTGAACAATTGTTAACGCCTGTTCTATCGATTTTGTTATATCAGTGGCATTGTCTTTACCCTGAGACTTACGGGTAAAGCTCTTAAATTGGCCAATAATATCAGCCAATCTATCGGTTAGTTCGATCATGATTTTGATGTTATTACCGGCATCGTTAAGCATATTTCGACCGATGAAAGTTTGGGTATTTTGTGCGTAACTTCTTAGTGCCGCCAGAGGTTGATTTAGTTCGTGATTAATACTGGCTGACAGGCTGCCTATGACGGTCAGCTTTGCAGCTTGAATCAGTTCGTCTTGAGTGTCTTTTAATTGGGTGTTGGCTTGCTCAAGCTCTAAGGTGCGCTCTTTTACCCTTTGTTCAAGTTGATTTTGTGCTTGACGCATTCGGCGTAAATTTTTACGACGTTCAATGTTATAAAGAATAAATAATGCCAGTAATAAATATAGCGTGGCAGCCAATAGCAATATCTGTGGCAAAGACTCATATAAGGGCTTCATTGGTGCAAGTACATGAACGTTCCAATTGGCATTAGGCATAAATTGATGACGTTCAAGGTATTTTTTTTGCCCTTCAAAGGATGATATTTGGTAAACCTGAGCAGCATGGGAGTTACCAATCTTAAAGCTAGGATTGACACTAAGCTCACCAATGGGTCTATTGGCGTAACGTTTTGAAGAGTTGAGTGCAAAACGTTTGGCCTGTGTCAGCGGTGATAATGAATTAAATCGCCAGCTATTGATACTTGATAGAAACACGATATTGTCTGGATCGCTGATCATAAATTCATATTGGCTTGCGATGGCAATGCCACTACTTTGTTGTTCAATTAAGCCAATATCAACTTTCACAACGACTACACCCAAGACTAGACCATTGTGATAAACCGGGTTAGCAAAATAGAAGCCGCGCTTATTTGATGAAGTTCCGACGGCATAATATCGTCCTGATTTACCTGATATCGCTTCGATAAAGTAGGGTCTAAATGAATAGTCATGATTAATAAAAGAATTCGGCTGATCCCAATTGCTGGCGGCAATAGCGACTCCGAGCGCATCGGTCAGGTAAATATCAGATGATTCGGTGACTTGCTGTAATTCAGATAAATAAGCGTTCAGCTTTTCAATAGTTTGAGAGTTTTGTTGATCGAGTAACCCCTGTTCTAATATAGGGTTTTGTGCCAGTACGGCTGGAATATTCTCGTAGTGTGACAGTGCGTTATCGATAAAAATAACCAGTTCATTGATTTGCTTCTCAGATTGCTCTGCAATATTTTTCGTGCCTTGTTCAAGTACATACCAATAAGTCATTTTAAGAGTGAGTAATAATCCTATGATGAGCATGATGCTTACTAAAATATTACGTTTCTTGATGGTAAAAAATGAAAGCATGAATATTACCAATTAGTTGTGGTTATTTTGAGTCATGAATAAAAAAACGAGCCTTAATCAAGGCTCGTTTATAATACGCGAATTATCAAGCTAGTAGCCGTTTAATTTGTCTATATATTCCGGTAAAAATAGTGAAATTTGTGGAATATAGGTAATTAACATCAAGAAACCGAGTAATAATACCAACCAAGGTAAGCATGACTGAATGACCCATCCCATACTTTTACCCGTTATTCCCGCGGTGACAAAGAGATTGAGTCCGACGGGGGGGGGGGTGAGCATTCCTATCTCCATGTTAACCACCATAATGATCCCTAAGTGGATAGGGTCTATACCCAGTTGCGTTGCGATAGGGAACAGAATGGGCGCCATAATGAGCAAAATGGCAGAGGGCTCCATAAAGTTACCTGCGGCTAACAACAGTAAGTTAACAATGATCAAAAATCCCCAGGCAGGCAAACCTAATCCGACAATGGCTTCTGCAATAATGTGCGGAATGCGTTCGGTGGTTAACACGTGCGCAAATAGCATGGCATTAGCAATAATAAATAGCAGCATAATACTGACTTTTGCGCCGTCACGAACCACATGACGAATTTCTTTGTCGGTAGGTGTTTTTATCACAGCAAGTAACATGTAGCCGATATTGCGAAATGAGGCTCCGATTAAAGACTCTTGTTGATTACGCCAAGCCACATTTTTAAGTGGTCCAATATCTCGATAACCAAATACCGCAATAAAGTAAGCGTATACACAGGCTACTGCTGCAGCTTCTGTTGGGCTGGCGATACCACCATAAATTGATCCGAGTACAATAATAATAAGTGCTAAACCGCCAAGAGCTTTAGCACTTGATATCGTTAGCGCTTTTACGCCAGGAAAAGGGCGTGAAGGTAGCTTTTTTATTCTTGCCACAATGTAGATGGCCAGCATTAAAATACAGCCCATCATTAATCCTGGTATCAGACCTGCCATAAACATTCTAGCAGCAGATACTTCAGTTGCAGCGGCATAAACCAGCATCACAATTGAAGGTGGGATTAAAATACCTAAAGTTCCTGAGGTGGTAATCACTCCAGCAGCAAATTTTTCAGGATATCCAGCTCGTACCATGCCAACAATTACAATTGAACCAATTGCAGCAACAGTGGCAGGTGACGATCCTGATACGGCGGCGAACAACATACAAGCCATAACGGAGGCCATAGCAAGACCACCGCGGATATGACCGACACTGTCCATAGCGAAGTCGATAATACGCCTAGCGACGCCACCAGTAGACAAAAATGCTGACGATAAAATAAAGAATGGAATAGCTAATAAAGTGTAATGTTCTGATGTTGATTCATATAGTTTAAGCACAATTGAGGCGAGTGAGTCATTTGAAAACAACAAAATCGTCAACATGCTTGAAAAGCCTAAAGCAATAGCAATCGGCATACCAATCATCATACATATAAACAAAGCGATAAAGAGTGTGGCTATAGTCATTATTTCGCGTCCTTATCATTTTCTCGTTGTTGTTCGGATGATGTGGATAGCGCTGCTTCATCAATTAAATGCATACTGTCTTTAGCTTCATCGGCCAATTGAAAGCCGACGGCTTGGTTTTTTAGAATAGCGATAAACAATTCTATAAAGCGCCAGGTGAGCATTGAAAATCCGATAATGAGAATACTTTGAGATAACCAAATCGGCACGGCACCATCGTCTACATCGATGCGCAATGTTTCCCAAGCAAAATCGGGATCTAGCTGTTGAATTAACCATACTGGAAAGTCGATATCTTCCATCGGGATACCAATTTGGTACATTTGACTAAGGTAGTCCCAAGCCCCCTTTAAAAACATCGCACAGTAAATAATGCAACATAGACATGCAAAGATCGCTACCGCTTTCTGAGGTTTGCCTGACAATTTAGACACAAAGGCATCAACGCCAATATGTGCACCCACTTTGACACCATAAGACATGCCAAATAGTACAAACCAGCCACATAAGGTTAGGGTGAGTTCTTGGATCCATAAGAAACCGGTATCGAAAAAGAAACGAGCAATAACTTCGCCAAAAACGAGCAATGTCATTAATGTAATCAAAAGATTAAGAAAGCCTTCTTCAAAATAACCAAATAGTCTTGAAATCACGGTCATACTCCTTAAATAAAAAAGGGTGGTACTAACGCTGAATGCATTCAGTACCACATCAAGTATTTAGACTATTTAGTGTTAGCCGCGACAGCAGCATCAATCATGTCTTTGCCAATTTGATCTTCAAACTTAGCCCAAACTGGTTTCATAACATTAATCCATTGTTGGCGTGCAGCAGGCGTTAACGTGACGAGTTCAGAACGCTTAGAGTCAATAATCGCTTGTCTATCTTCATTATCTTTTTCTGAGGCAATTTTGTTGCCAAGGGCAATCGCTTCATCCAGAGATGACTTAAAGATGGCACGTTTTTCTGCTGGTAAGCCTTTCCAGAAGGTATTTGATGTCACCACCATATAATCTAAAACACCGTGATTACTCTCAGTGATTTGACTTTGCACCTCATAGAATTTCATTGAGTAGGTATTTGACCAAGTATTTTCTTGACCATCAATTGCGCGGGTTTGTAATAAAGTAAACACTTCAGAGAATGGTTTTTTTACTGGAATGGCACCAACAGCATCAAACTGAGCTGCAATCACGTCAGAGGCCATGATACGAAACTTTTTGCCTTTAGCATCTTCTGGTAATGCTAATGGATCGTTTGCTGAAAACTGCTTCATACCGTTGTGAAGATATCCCAGACCAACAACGCCTTTACGGTTCATTGAGTTGAGTAATTTCTGGCCTGATTCTGATTGCTGAAAACGATCAACCGCTGCCATATCTTCAAATAAGAAAGGTAAATCGAAAATCTGTAGTTTTTTGGTAAAACGCTCAAATTTAGACAATGATGGTGCAACAAATTGCACATCGTTTAACAGTAATGCCGCCAGCTCATTGTTATCCCCAAATAACTGTGAGTTTGGGAATACGTTAACAATGTATTCACCTGGTAGGCGCTGTTCAACTAACTCTTTAAATTTCAGCGCCATTTGTCCTTTTGGCGTGTTCTCTGCAACCACATGTGAAAATTTAATTTCTATCGGTTCAGCAAAGACATTAAAACTCGCAGCAAGGATTGAGGCAATCGTTGCTAGCTTAGCCATTGATTTTAGAGGTCGAGTAAAGGCACTTGTTGATTTTTTCATATAATTAACTTCCTTTTTTTTTAGTGTTTTATTTTTCCTCAGCTGGTGACTTGCTCCAGAACAAGTACGCCATAAACGCTTGTGAGGATAGTTAAAACATAGCAAGCATTGGGCCAGAATGTTAATTATTTGTAACTACATGATATTTATTAATTTAAATTTACATAGGAAAAATAGAAATCATTTTGTGTGTGGATAGTCACACACATTCAATAAAGCAATGGGTGGAATGTCACACATTTTCTTATGATGTTATCGAGATCTAATAAGTGGGGGAGTAGCTAAAGAATAAATTACTGAAGATTGAGTAAGGTTGATTATGTATTCTTGGTAAACCAGATAATCAATGATATCCATATCTCGATAGAATAGACAAGAAATCGCAAATACAAAAAAACCACCATAAGGTGGTTTTTTGTTTTTAATGCAGAAATGATATTAAGCATTAGTACCAATATTAATTGGTGGAGCTACACGGGATCGAACCGTGGACCTCTTCACTGCCAGCGAAGCGCTCTCCCAGCTGAGCTATAGCCCCAAATTTTAGTTAATAGACACCAAAATCTGAAAAATATGGTATCCCATAGGGGATTCGAACCCCTGTTACCGCCGTGAAAGGGCGGTGTCCTAGGCCTCTAGACGAATGGGACACAGTTGATACGTTATACTCTGTATCGAGTGAATACTCATTGGTGTCTGTAGGCTAAACACCAGTGCTATGTAGATCATTAAACACTTTTTCTAAAACAACAGTTTCGAATCATGTTCAACCATCTTAAATATGGTATCCCATAGGGGATTCGAACCCCTGTTACCGCCGTGAAAGGGCGGTGTCCTAGGCCTCTAGACGAATGGGACACAGTTGATACGTTATACTCTGCATCGAGTGAATACTCATTGGCGTCTGTAGGCTAAACACCAGTGCTATGTAGATCATTAAACACTTTTTCTAAAACAACAGTTTCGAATCATGTTCAACCATCTTAAATATGGTATCCCATAGGGGATTCGAACCCCTGTTACCGCCGTGAAAGGGCGGTGTCCTAGGCCTCTAGACGAATGGGACACAGTTGATACGTTATACTCTGTATCGAGTGAATACTCATTGGTGTCTGTAGGCTAAACACCAGCGCTAGTTACCTATAATGAGGCACAAAACCCTAAGGATTCGCACCCCTGTTACCGCCGACTCTTTATAAACCGAAGTGGGCGATGTCCTAAGCTCTATTTCTAGACGAATGGGACACAGTTGATACGTTATACTCTGTATCGAGTGAATACTCATTGGTGTCTGTAGGCTAAACACCAGTGCTATATAGATCATCAAACACTTTTTCTAAAACAACAGTTTCGAATCATGTTCAACCATCTTAAATATGGTATCCCATAGGGATTCGAACCCCTGTTACCGTGAAAGGGCGGTGTCCTAGGCCTCTAGACGAATGGGACACAGTTGATACGTTATACTCTGCATCGAGTGAATACTCATTGGTGTCTGTAGGCTAAACACCAGTGCTATATAGATCATCAAACACTTTTTCTAAAACAACAGTTTCGAATCATGTTCAACCATCTTAAATATGGTATCCCATAGGGGATTCGAACCCCTGTTACCGCCGTGAAAGGGCGGTGTCCTAGGCCTCTAGACGAATGGGACACAGTTGATACGTTATACTCTGCATCGAGTGAATACTCATTGGTGTCTGTAGGCTAAACACCAGTGCTAGTTACCTATAATGAAGCACGAAACCCTAAGGATTCGAACCTCTGTTACCGCCGACTCTTTATAAACCAAAGTGGGCGATGTCCTAAGCTCTATTTCTAGACGAATGGGACACAGTTGATACGTTATACTCTGTATCGAGTGAATACTCATTGGTGTCTGTAGGCTAAACACCAGTGCTATGTAGATCATCAAACACTTTTTCTAAAACAATAGTTTCGAATCATGTTCAACCATCTTAAATATGGTATCCCATAGGGGATTCGAACCCCTGTTACCGCCGTGAAAGGGCGGTGTCCTAGGCCTCTAGACGAATGGGACACAGTTGATACGTTATACTCTGCATCGAGTGAATACTCATTGGTGTCTGTAGGCTAAACACCAGTGCTAGTTACCTATAATGAAGTACAAAACCCTAAGGATTCGCACCCCTGTTACCGCCGACTCTTTATAAACCAAAGTGGGCGATGTCCTAAGCTCTATTTCTAGACGAATGGGACACAGTTGATACGTTATACTCTGTATCGAGTGAATACTCATTGGTGTCTGTAGGCTAAACATCAATGCTAATATCTATTTAAAGATAGTTAAGTAAGTGGTGGAGCTACACGGGATCGAACCGTGGACCTCTTCACTGCCAGCGAAGCGCTCTCCCAGCTGAGCTATAACCCCTCTTACTTAATGCTTTTGGATATGCTACTAGAAAAAACTAACATCATGTCTCAACTGCGAGGCGCATTCTATGCAGCATACCCAAAAGTGTCAACTCGTTTTTTAGGAATTTATTCTATCTGCTACAAATTCAATCGCTTTGGATATTCTTTGTGCAGATCTTTCTTTTCCGATTAAGAACAAGGTTAAATCTAACGCAGGAGACTGCCCTGCGCCTGTCACGGCAACACGTAAAGGCATACCCACTTTACCCATACCGACATCAAGTTCAGTTGCTGTCGCTTCAATAACGTGGTGAATATTCTCAACACTCCAATCATTTAGCTCAGATAATTTTTGATTAAACAATGTTAGAGGCTCTAGTGCAACGCCACGTAAATGCTTTTTAGCTTGAGCTTCATCAAAATCTGCAAAGTCTTCATAGAAGTATCGGCTTGAAGCGGCTAACTCTTTTAGTGTTTTCGCACGTTCAGATAGTGCCGTAACAATTTCAGTTAGCGCTGGGCCATTACTAGTATCAATTTTCTGATCATCCATATGCCACTGTAAATGCGATGCGACATAAACAGGATCGAGAGACTTGATATAATGTTGGTTTAGCCAAACGAGCTTATCAGTATTAAAAGCTGAAGCCGCTTTATTGATATCATCTAATTTAAACAGCGTTTTCAACTCGTCCATTGAAAATATTTCTTGATCACCATGAGACCAACCTAAGCGAACAAGGTAGTTTAATAGTGCTTCAGGTAAATACCCGTCATCACGGTACTGCATAACGCCCACAGCACCATGACGCTTAGATAGCTTGGCGCCATCGTCACCTAGAATCATCGACACATGAGCATATTCAGGAATAGGTGCGCCTAAGGCTTTAAGGATGTTGATTTGGCGTGGAGTATTATTGATATGATCTTCACCGCGTACAACGCAGGTGATGCCCATATCCCAGTCATCGACTACAACACAGAAATTATAAGTAGGTACGCCATCGGTACGCTTAATAATTAAGTCATCAAGCATATCGTTAGAAATTTCGATACGGCCACGAACGTGATCATCAAATATCACACTGCCTTCGATAGGGTTTTTAAAGCGAACAACAAAGGGCTCATCAGTATCACGAGGTGCAAGGTTACGACAGCAACCGTCATATTTTTGTTGTAGACCTTGTGCAGCTTGCTCTTCACGCATGCTTTCAATACGTTCACGAGAACAATAACATTTATAGGCAGTGCCTTTATCAAGCATTTGCGCAATAATTTCATTGTAACGATCAAAACGCTTAGTCTGGTAGTAAGGACCTTCATCCCAAGTCAAACCTAACCAGTTCATACCATCAAGGATAGCGTCACAGGCTTCTTGAGTTGAACGTTCAATATCAGTGTCTTCAATACGAAGTACAAATTCACCATTGTTAGCACGTGCGTGCAACCATGAATAAAGTGCTGTTCGAGCACCACCTACATGAAGAAAACCAGTTGGACTTGGAGCAAAACGCGTCTTGGTAGTCATAATCGGACACTAACCTATTTATAAACGTCTAAAGAAGACAAACAAAAAAATGTGACGCTATTCTAACAGTCAAACCCAGCAGTTGAAATGGCGGACATCTAAACCTAGGGTTGTTTTTGAATTTTCTTTATTATTGAGTACAATCCCTTGTTCAACAAAGCATCAAAGCGAACAATTTTAGCCCGACTGGCAATATTTTAAATAAAAAGCGTTGACAGGTTTTGCTTGCCCCCTATAATACGGCCCCACACAGCGAGGTCGATTAGCTCAGCTGGGAGAGCACCTCCCTTACAAGGAGGGGGTCACTGGTTCGAGCCCAGTATCGACCACCATATTTTTATTTATGGAACATTACTGTTAATTATATCCCAGGTCGCTTAGCTCAGCTGGGAGAGCACCTCCCTTACAAGGAGGGGGTCACTGGTTCGAGCCCAGTAGCGACCACCATATAATTTTCAGAAGTTTTTGTGTAGAGTCCCAGGTCGCTTAGCTCAGCTGGGAGAGCACCTCCCTTACAAGGAGGGGGTCACTGGTTCGAGCCCAGTAGCGACCACCATATCTTTTATAGATTGATGGACTCAAAAGTAAAATATCCCAGGTCGCTTAGCTCAGCTGGGAGAGCACCTCCCTTACAAGGAGGGGGTCACTGGTTCGAGCCCAGTAGCGACCACCATATTTTACCAATAGTTATAAAAAGATTGATATCCCAGGTCGCTTAGCTCAGCTGGGAGAGCACCTCCCTTACAAGGAGGGGGTCACTGGTTCGAGCCCAGTAGCGACCACCATATCAATTTAGTTTTGCGCTATATCCCAGGTCGCTTAGCTCAGCTGGGAGAGCACCTCCCTTACAAGGAGGGGGTCACTGGTTCGAGCCCAGTAGCGACCACCATCTAGCTTCATCCTCAATATCAAACATCATCAAAAATAATCCCAACCTAATTAAACAAAACATCATGATTTTTTGATTTCCATTATCATATCTGTTCATTTTTGCTATTGGCCTAGTCGCGAATATAGCTGTTTGTGTTGAATCCTATTGTTTATACCAAAATAAAAAAGCCACTCATTGTCTGAGTGGCTTTTGCAGTAGAGGTTAGTTACAAACTATCTCGGGTAAGTTTTAATCTAAACCCAAAAAACCACCGGTTTGGTGAGCCCAAAGCTGTGCATATATGCCTTTAGCGTCAATGAGTTCTAGGTGGGTTCCTTGCTCAACAATACAGCCTTTATCTAATACAATTAGCCTATCCATAGCTGCAATCGTCGACAGTCGATGCGCTATCGCTATCACTGTTTTGCCTTCCATTAATTCATACAATGATTCTTGAATCGCGGCTTCAACTTCAGAGTCTAGCGCTGATGTTGCTTCATCAAGTAATAAAATGGGTGCATTCTTTAATAATACTCTTGCAATGGCAATACGTTGGCGTTGGCCACCAGATAGCTTGACTCCGCGCTCACCAACTTGGGCATCGAGTCCTTTGTTACCAAATGGGTCAGTTAAATTATCAATAAACTCTACTGCTTGTGCTTGAGTGATAGCAGCTACTAGTTGCTCGTCACTGGCATGTGGATCGCCGTACAAAATGTTTTCACGAATTGAGCGATGCAGCAAAGATGTGTCCTGAGTAACCATACCAATGTTTGCCCGTAATGAGTCTTGGGTAATATCTGTTATAGGTTGGTCATCAATGAGTATTTGGCCTTTTTCAACATCATGAAAACGCATTAGTAAGTTTACTAATGTCGACTTTCCTGCACCAGAACGTCCCACTAAACCGACTTTTTCGCCAGCTTTAATATTCAGGTTTAGCTGTTCAATGACTCCTGCTTTTTCGCCATAATGAAAACTCACTTGGTTAAAATCGATTTTACCCTGATCAACAGTAATGTCTTTGGCGTTGGGTTTATCTTGAATCGCAATCGGTTTCGATAAAGTATTCATTCCATCGGTAACGGTACCAATGTTTTCAAATAGCGAACTGATTTCCCACATAATCCACTGTGACATACCATTTAAACGGAGGGCTAAACTTACAGCAATGGCAATTGCGCCAACCGTAATCGCATTGTCAGCCCATAACCAAATAGATACCGCAGCGATAGTAAACGCCAACACATAATTAATGATTTGTACTAAGACATTAATGATCGTTACCAGGCGCATTTGGCCATAAACAGTTTTTAAGAAATGTGTCATGCTGTCTTGAGCATAGTCAGCTTCTTGGGTGGTATGTGAGAACAGCTTTACGGTAGAAATATTGGTATAACTGTCAACAATACGCCCGGTCATGGTTGATCGAGCATCGGCTTGCTCTGTGGATATCGCCTTTAACTTTGGCACTAATTTCCACTGAATTAAGACGTAAGCAGCCAACCATACGAGCATGGGCAGCATCAGGCGCACATCAGCAGCGGCAATCATCACCAGCATCGAGGTGAAATAAACCAAGATATACATGAGAACGTCGAGTAATTTCATCACCGTTTCACGGACTGCAAGCGATGTTTGCATAACCTTAGTGGCTATTCGTCCGGCAAAGTCATCTTGATAAAATGAGATGCTTTGTTTAAGCAAATAGCGATGTGCTTGCCAGCGAATCGCCATAGGGTAGTTGCCCAATAGTGTTTGATGCACGATAGACGCATGCAGCCAGACAATCAGCGGAATAACCACTAACACAAGCACCGACATGATAATTAATGTTGTACCTTCATCTTGCCATAAGGTTTGCGGGTTTTTGGTCACTAACCAATCGACTAATTTGCCCATAAACCCAAAGAGCGAGACTTCCAACATCGCCAATATGGCCGTTAGCACCGACATCACAATTAAAGGTAACCCAAATCCGCGGGTATAATGGCGGCAAAATGCATACAGGGTATTGGGGGGCTGGGTCGGCTCTTCTTGTGGCAGTGCTTGGGTCAATGATTCAAAAAATTTAAACATCTAATGCTCTAACGTAATGGTGAAAATTCTGCTGACTAGGATAACGTAAATCTACCAAATGTAATCGGTTAAATTGTTACATTATACGAAACGATTGAGTTCCGTTTTCCGCTAGTCGTGGTTGTTGTGTTTAGGTAAGATAATTACTCAAATACGCAGTGCACTGAAAAAGGTTCAGTTTTTCTATTGCACTTGACTAAAGTTAACGAGGCTAACGGAATTAATGGTACAGATTAACAGCGATTGCAATATTACAGCTCAGATCTGTCAACAGGCGAGATTGAGTCGTGATGCACGCTTTGATGGTCAATTTTTTACTGGGGTACTTACCACCGGGATCTATTGCCGCTCAATCTGTCCCGCCCCAGCGCCCTATGAAAAAAATGTTCGTTACTTTGATTCTGCTATAAAAGCGGCGAATGCAGGGCTCCGGCCTTGCCTGAGATGTCGACCAGATAGTGCTCCAAGCTCCTTTGCGTGGTTAGGCACTCAAACAACATTAATGCGAGCCATCAAGTTAATTGAACAAGGCTTTTTAAGTGGCGACAACGCTGGAACTGTCGAGTCGTTGGCACAAAAGCTCGGCATTAGCAGTCGCTATCTACATAAACTCTTTAATCAAGGAATGGGGACATCGCCTAAACGCTTTGCGTTATATCAGCAGTTGATGTTTGCTAAACAGTTATTACACCAAACACAATTATCAATGACTGAAGTTGCTATGGCTGCAGGCTTTAATAGCATCAGGCGGTTTAATGAATTTTTTAAACAACAGTTATTGTTAACCCCGAGTGATTTGCGCCAAAAAAGCCGAGGTTCAACGGACGACACTCATCCTTATAACGATAACCAAGTGAGAACTTACATTAAACCAATTACATTAGCATTATCTTACCGACCGCCTCTGAGTTGGAGTAAAATGTTAGCTTTTTATGCATTTCGTCAAGTCGACAATATGGAAGTTATTGACGATGAATTAGGTCGTTATGGTCGAACATTTTCATTTGATGGGGTTGACGGTTTTTTTTATGTTTCGCCTAATATCGATAAACCCCAGCTGGATGTGAGTATTTACTTACTTGATGCTAACGATATTAAATCATTACATCATATTGTATTGCAATTACGACGTATGTTCGATTTAGATGCTGACATGGTCGTTATTCGCCAAGCATTGTTACCCATTATTACATTAGGAGCTCAAATTGACTCTGGCTTGCGTATTCCAGCCACGGGCAGTGTGTTTGAAGCTGCTTGTAGAGCTGTGTTAGGGCAACAAGTGAGTGTATTGCAAGCGACTAAGTTATTAAATTTACTGGTTAAGCATTATGGTACAACACTTCTCATTGATGGTAAGACTTGGCGATTATTTCCGACGCCAGAAACTATTGCTGCAGCATCATTGGATGAACTAAACATGCCTGGTGCTCGAAAATTAGCATTGAATGCTTTGGGGCAATTTGTACATCAACATGCAGACTCAACACCTGACGATTGGCTTGAAGTAAAAGGTATTGGTCCGTGGACTGTCGCGTACGCTAAGATGCGTGGCTTAAGTGATCCAGATATGTTTTTGAGTTCTGATTTAGTTATCAAAAAGCGCTTGTATGCGTTACATGAACAGGCGGGTAAATCCATTGAAACACCAAAATCATATTTAAGTATTGCTGCTGATATAACAAAACAAGCATCACCTTGGGGCAGTTACTTAACCTTTCAGCTTTGGGATCACGATCCAATCGCTGCCAAAAACGGATAATTTTATGACCCATTTTACGTCGCCTAAGTGCCATGCCTTAGTTACGAGTCCTGTTGGCTTACTGTCGCTTAAAGCATCTGAGCATGGATTAACCCATTTACAGGTTGAGGATCTGGCTCAAAGGAGTTTAACGGTAAACGTTCATGCTCAAGTTGCTTTACCGCAAAGCGATATCGAGCCTGATCGCGCTATATTACTAGAGGCGCAGCGCCACATTGATGAAACTGTGATTCAGTTAGCTGAATATTTCGCTAAGACAAGGCAACAATTTGATGTGACCTTAGCGCCGAAAGGGACTGTGTTTCAACAAGAGGTTTGGCAAGCATTGAGTCAGTTGCCATTTGGAATGCGTTGCAGTTACAGTGATATCGCTAATACCATAGGTAGGCCTAAAGCGGTCAGAGCAGTAGGTGCAGCAAATGGCGCCAATCCGATAGCGATAATTGTCCCTTGCCATCGCGTGATAGGCAAGGGCGGCAAGCTAACTGGTTATGCTTATGGGCTTGAGATGAAACAGTGGTTACTCGACTTAGAAGGGATTGAACAAATTCGTTAATTTATCTGACTGCTGGGGTAAAGTACGTTAAAATGCGCGATTGATATTCATTTTTGAGCGCATTTGATACATGACCCAAGCTTCTCTCGCGACGACTTTTGCTGAATTTGGCCTGCATACTCCATTGTTGGCAAGATTGGCTGAGCTTAATCACCTTCAGCCGACCCCTATTCAAGCTGAAACTATTCCAAGCACGCTGACTGGTAAAGATTTACTAGCAGGTGCCAATACCGGCTCGGGTAAAACAGCTGCTTTTGCGCTACCGATATTGCATCAATTAGTCAGTCGTCAAGCTGTATCATCTAAAGGAAATTTTGTTAGTGCGTTAGTTTTAGTGCCTACAAGAGAGTTAGCCAAGCAAGTTGCCGACAGCTTTAAATCCTATGCGGTTCACTTAAATGGTGACATTAAAGTGGTTGCGGCCTTTGGTGGTGTGTCTGTTAACACTCAGATGTTAGCATTGCGCGGTGGTGCTGATGTCGTGGTCGCAACACCAGGTCGTCTGCTCGATTTAGTTTCGTCTAACGCATTAAAGCTATCTCAAGTGTCAACCTTAGTGCTTGACGAAGCTGACCGTATGTTAAGCCTAGGTTTTACTGAAGAGCTTACTCAGGTGCTTGACTTACTTCCTAAGAAAAAACAGACGTTATTGTTTTCTGCCACTTTCCCTGATGAAGTTCGCCAACTAACGCAAGCGCTGTTAGTCAATCCGCTTGAGATACAATTACAAAGTGCTGAGGCAAGCACCTTAGTACAGCGTGTCATGACGGTTAATCGTGAAAAAAAGACTGCCTTACTGGCTCATCTGCTTCAACAACATCAATGGCGTCAAGTGCTCATTTTTGTCGGCGCTAAAAATAGTTGTAATCATTTAGCTCAAAAATTAGCTAAACGTGGTATCACTGCTGAAGTCTTTCACGGAGATAAAGCGCAAGGTGCGCGAAGTCGGGTATTGGAAGGTTTTAAAGCCGGCGAGATTCAAGTGCTCATTGCAACAGACATTGCTGCCCGTGGTCTTGATATTGAAAAATTACCAGTGGTAATTAATTTTGACTTACCGCGCAGTCCAGCAGATTATATGCATCGAATTGGTCGAAGTGGACGTGCAGGAGAGGTCGGTTTAGCGTTGACCTTGCTGTCCCATGATGAGTATCATCACTTCAGTGTTATCGAGAAGAAGAATCAGATCCGCCTTGAGCGTGAACAAGTTGTTGGATTTGAGGCTGATGATGTAGTGCCCGAAAACGTGCTGGAACAACCTAAGCCAATGGCTAAGCCCGAAGGCAGTGGTAAAAAGAAACGTAAAAAGTTGTCCTCAGTTAATGTTGATATTTGGGCTAAAAAACCAGATTAGTAGTAGGTAATATGAAACATATTTTTTGGTTAGTTGATGGACAAGTTGCAGGTCGTAGTGGTCCAAACAAAGATGCATGGAACTTAGCTGAGTTACAGCAAGCGGGTTTCGGTGCAATTGCATCATTAAACAATGGTGAAGGTTGCGACACTAAGGCCATGGCAGAGTTAGGTATTCGTCATAAAGTATTTAATTTACCTGACAATATTCCACCTGAGCCTGAGGATTTAGCCATTTGTGCTGAAATACTACCTCAGGTACTCGCATTTATTCGTGAGTGTGAAGCTGATAATTTACCTGTGTTACTTCATTGTCGTTCAGGCATTAATCGTACTGAAGTGGTAATGGCTTATTACATGATGGAAAATGGTGCTGCGCCCTTACATGCCGTTAGTCAAGTGCGTAATGCCAGTGGTTTAGCGTTTGATGCTGATGGTTGGGATCAGTTTGTGTATGACGTGCTCTACGAGCTCCAATCTGCTTCAAACTAATTGAGTTAAATTTAAATATTGCATCAGGGAGACAATAGATGAGATCAATCATTGATTTCATCTATTGTCTCCCTTCGTTGTTTTAAAGGGCTTAGATCAGCGTAAATATTTATGCTCATGAGTCATTTGATATATATTTTAGGCAGTTATGTCAGGTAATGCCTATAATGTGAATTGTCACACAGCATTTAGCTATTTGAAGTTTACGTTATTTTTTGAGCTGCCTTTTCCGTTCCATATAGACTAATCGTGGTGACAAGAGTATTGATAGCAATAGTCATTTGCGGCAAGCGGTTAACGTAACTTGATAACTCGGTAATATTTATCAAGAATTAATGACAAAAAATGATGTATTGAAGCGTGATCGCAATCGGCATTATATCAGTGCTGACTAATATCAGGTGAATTGCTAATTTTGTGATTTGTAATGCTATTTGTAGATAAATGACGATAAAAGCTAGTCTACATATTGCCAATAAATGCTATAGTGAAGTTGATTTCAGTCTTCAGATGAAGGGGTAATAATGAGTCCTAAAATAAGCAAAGCGAATCAATCACAGGGGCTGTTGCTTTTTAAGTTGAATCAAACACAATTATTTGCCTTGGGTACTCTAAAAATTCGTGAACTCGTACCGTATACTCCTTTAACTAAAATCCCGCATTCTCACCCTGCTATTCTTGGCGCGGCGACTATTCGTGGTATGACTATACCGGTTATTGATATGGCGGCTTCTATTGGCTATAAACCTGTGAGTGAATCTGAGCGAAAAGATTGCTACATCATCATTACCGATTGTCAGCGAATGGTCATTGGTTTTCTGGTGCGTGGCATTGATAAGATCATTGAGTGTAATTGGCGTAATATTGAGGCGCCTTCTGGCAACTTAGGCAAAAATGCCTTTTTAACTGGTGTCACTCGTTTTAATGATCAATTAGTGCAATTACTTGATGTCGAATTGTTATTATCGAAAATATTCCCTGATGATCCCATTAGTAATCGAGCAATATTAACTGATGTTCAACGTGAAAAATTATCACCATTGCGTATTTTGTTGGTGGATGATTCCAAAGTTGCCCGTAAACAATTATCCGATGCTCTGGACTCCATTAATATAGCTTATCAAGTCACCGCAGATGGCCGTGATGCATTGCAAATGATGCAGCTAGCCGCCGCAGAAAGAAAACCTATCGACTTATTGGTAAGTGATATTGAAATGCCAGGTCTAGATGGTTACGAATTAGCCTTCGAAGTTAAAAATAATCCGGCAATTGAGCATGCATATATTATTCTTCATACCTCATTATCGAGTGAAATAAGTGTCAGCCAAGCCAAGCAAGTTGGCGCAAATGAGGCATTAACGAAATTTGATGCTAAAGAGCTGATTGAAGCAATGCTTAGAGGCGCACAGGCATTACAACCAAGTTAATGGTGATATTTTTTGATATTTATTCATTTTTAACATGGTTAACAATTTTGCAGCAAGTTGTCGGTAAGCTTCAATTTAATGCTTTCTTTATGAGCGAAGCTTAAATTTTTTTACTCATTTTGTATCAATACTAGACTTATCACACACCATCCTGATATATAGCTATGAGGCTTTTACAGTGTTCAGTATATTCGCTGTTCACAAGGTAATGCTTAACTTTAATGAGGGAGTGCTATCCCTGAAAACGGAATGATTGAAGTGTGTTAATTGAGCGTGTTGAATTGATCGTACATCAATGAGTAAAACAGCAGGGTGTTTTCAGTAATAGCATTGATATTATCAATGATGTTGTCAGTATTAAAACGTATGTTTTATATCACCACATGCAGTGGGTGATAACTGTTCAGATATGATTAACATTTTGATGTTTCCCTTTCTAAAGATAAGTAAAACCTTGATCATAAAAAGCTATAAATATAATAATCATAGGTTAAGTAATGAATCAAAAAACATCACTATTCGCTCGTATCGCTCACGGTAGCCTTGTGCTTCAAATTATCAGCGGGATCATTTTGGGTGTGGTCCTGGCAAGTATTTCCACAACTGGTGCCAACAATGTGGCTTTTTTAGGCTCACTCTTTGTGGGAGCTTTAAAGGCGATTGCGCCAATACTGGTTTTTGTTTTGGTGGCATCATCTATTGCTAATCAAAAGAAAAATAGCCAAACCAATATGCGTCCGATTATTGGGCTATATCTTCTGGGAACCTTTGCTGCAGCATTAACCGCAGTGTTATTTAGTTTTGCGTTTCCAACCACTTTACTATTAACCGCCGGAATTGAAGGCTCAAATCCTCCTCAAGGCATTAGTGAAGTTATCAATACCTTATTATTTAAAATTGTCGATAATCCAGTTAATGCATTATTAACCGGTAATTATATTGGCATTTTGGTGTGGGGGGCAGGCTTAGGGATAACCATGCATCATGCCAGTGACAGTACTAAGAGAATGCTTTCTGATGTCAGTGATGCAGTGTCGAATATTGTTCGCTTTGTTATCCGTTTAGCACCTATCGGTATTTTCGGCTTAGTGGCTGCTACCTTTGCCGAAACAGGTTTTGAAGCCATAGCGGGCTATGGTCAATTACTGATGGTGTTAGTGGGATCGATGCTATTTATTGCTTTGGTGGTTAACCCTATTATTGTGTATGTCAAAATTAAACGTAATCCTTATCCATTAGTGTTTAAGTGTTTACGTGAAAGTGGGGTTACGGCATTTTTTACTCGTTCTAGTGCAGCCAATATCCCGGTAAACATGGCTTTATGTGAAGAACTTAAATTGCATAAAGACACCTATTCAGTGTCTATTCCTCTTGGTGCAACCATCAATATGGGCGGTGCAGCGATTACTATTACGGTATTAACTTTAGCTGCTGCAAATACATTGGGAATTCAAGTCGATTTTATGACGGCACTGTTATTGAGTGTTATTGCTTCTGTTTCAGCTTGTGGTGCATCAGGTGTTGCCGGTGGGTCGCTATTGTTGATTCCATTAGCATGTAGCTTATTTGGTATTTCTAATGATGTTGCGATGCAAGTAGTGGCTGTTGGCTTTATTATTGGAGTGATCCAAGACTCTGCTGAAACAGCATTGAATAGCTCTACGGATGTGATATTTACCGCTGCAGCATGTGAAGCCGCTGAAGCGAAAGAAGCTGCTCTAGCTAGTTAATGTTATGACATTGATTAAAAAATGCTGACGTCACCGCGTCAGCATTTTTCGTCTAACCTGGCTTCACTTATATTATTAAAATGGATGCTGACTAAAAAAAGTCATTTCAGCTTGGCTGTAAGGGTGAGTAATTGTGAGTGACTGTGCATGCAAGTTTAAACGTTTACTGGCATTGATCGTTGCTGCATCACCATAAAATTCATCGCCTAAAATAGTATGACCAAGGGATAACATATGCACCCTAAGTTGATGAGTGCGACCCGTATGCGGCTTAAGTTCCATCAAGGTTGAGTGTGGTCTATGTTCAAGTACTTGGAAATAGGTTAACGCAGCTTTGCCTGTGCTGGTGAGCATTTGAAATGGCGGAGAATCAGGGTTTGGGCCGATAGCAAAGTTTACTTTCCCCTGCTGTTCATCGACGTGGCCAGTGACTTCTGCAATATACACTTTTTTGGCTTGGCGATTTTGAAATTGAATTTTTAAATGTGATTCGGCTTTTTTGGTTCGCGCAAAAATCATAATACCCGAGGTGTCGCAATCTAAACGATGGATCAAAATGGCTTCAGGATGGCATAGTTGCAAGCGGGTTATTACGGTATCAAATGTGTCTGGCGAGCGTCCTGGGTTTGATAATAACCCAGAAGGTTTATTAATCACGATAATATCACGGTCTTTATAGCGAATGTCCAACCAAGGAATAGATGGCGGCTTATATGTAAAGATGTGTGCATGATAAGGTGTTCTCTTTGATTGAGTCTGATTCAGGTAAGATGTGTGGCACTGATGCTTATGAGTACTCAGCCATGCGCACTTATGGTGCGAATAATAACAAAATTTTGCTAATAACAAAAAAATCAATTATCCAATTGATATAGAGATGTTTGGCTAAAGATTGTTTACCAAGTCGCTAACCACAAGCGCAACGACATGCCCCAACTGCTGGTTACGCCTGAGGTGACAAAGCGAATATTGTTATTCGTATCGATGATATAAATCGCGGGTAGAGCCATTGCGCCCCATTGTTGGCTTAATGATATTGCCTGGGGTTGGTTTTGTTGATTGATCACCTCAAAACGATAATCATGCTGCTGCATAAAGGTTGTTATTTCAGCATCGGTACCTGATGCAACTGCAATAGAAATCACTTGATAATCTTGATCTGAACTGACCGAGTTAACCATAGGCGAGGTGACTTGGCATATCGGGCACCAAGTACCCCAAAAATATACCAACGTGGGTTTATTGCTGATACTCAAAGAGTTGGATTGCTGTTTCATCTCAACAGATGTTGAGGTAAACAGTGATATGGGTTTATTAGTTATCGAGTGTGCTTCAATTGGGACTGCAGCACCTTTGCGCATATCTCGTTGCAAATAACTGGCAATAAAAAATAATGCTATTCCAATGAGTGTGATATCACGAAGGCTTGTAAGCCAAAATCGCTTGGATTTGAGGGTAGATTTTAGGTTGATTACCCATGATGGCATTCTTAATTCACTCCTGTTATTACTCTCTATAATGGTAAATATTCAGCAGGCGTTTTACGACTATACAATCTGCTATAGGCCATCAATTGCGGATAAAAGGTTCTAAATGCAATTTCGATGTCAACATAAATTTTATCAATATCTTTAATGGCATGGTCAAACAATTCAGGTTTTGATAATCGCTTACTTACCCCCTTAATCGCCTGGTTTAACCCTGGCCTTGTTTGATAACTACTTAACCAATCCTGCTCAATAATTTGTGGCGCTATTGCTTGTAATGTCGAAGGGAGTTCAAGTGTCGTATTGAGCTGGTGGTAGGCTTTTTGACAAAACTCATCTAGTGGCTGATGATGGTACTCTTCCCAATAAAAGGCTAAATAATGATCAAATACTAGGTCAATCAATATGGGGGCTACCCGACGTGAGGTTTTAGGGAATAACTTGAGCAAATCGATAATAATTTCATGACTGTCAGTAATTTGGTCTATTTGACGGTGTAGCCATATTCCTTGCTGCAGATGCTTCGGATGTTGGCTAATGTTACCTTTGGCGAAATCTCCCGACAAATTAGCTACTAGGTGAGTATTGCTGATGTCGGCTAAATGTAAGTGAGCTAGAAAGTTCATAAATGGTACTTCTAATTTTATTATTTTACAGTATGATACAAGCCGTTTGTAACGAACTGTTACAATTAGGCTAGAGTGTGAACTTAATCATAACGATTTATATAAAAATGTCATTGAGTATTGGACATCATTATTGTTGTGACATGCTCAAATATAACAGCCGTTAAAGGGTATATGATTAATCTTAAGGGTCAAGGATGATGAAGAGTTTGATAAAAAAGTTATTAGGTCGGTCTACAGTACCTAAGAGAAATAAAGTACACATAGATATGCGCTACGAAGAGCATTCATATAAGTCGAATCAACCATTTAATGACGCTAAGCCCAATTCGATTGATATAGATGATATTGCTACAGAGGTTATTAAACAAAAACCGCCAAAAAAGTAATCAGTAAACTTGATCTTAACCGGCGCTCGCCATAGACTAGCGGCCGTTTTTACTGTTGAGATTATACCATGCGCGTTGCAGATTTTTCTTTCGAACTTCCAGATGAGCTGATTGCTCGCTATCCGACAGCACAACGCAATGCTTCGCGTTTACTCACGCTAAGTGGCGAAAACGGTCAGCTTGCCGACAAACAATTCACCGATTTACTCAATTTGATCAATCCTGGTGATTTGATGGTGTTTAATAACACTCGAGTTATTCCAGCGCGATTATTCGGGCAAAAATCTACGGGTGGGAAGCTTGAAATTCTCGTAGAACGTATGCTTGACGACAAACGTATTTTGGCCCATGTTCGCAGTTCTAAATCCCCTAAAGTTGATACTCTTATCGACTTAGATGGCGGATATCAAATGAAAATGTTGGCCCGTCATGATGCCTTGTTCGAACTTGAGCTTCTGTCTGATAAAAGTGTATTAGCAGTGCTTGAAGATGTCGGCCATATGCCTCTGCCTCCTTATATCGACCGTCCAGATGAAGACGCTGATAAAGAGCGTTATCAAACGGTATATAACCAAACGCCAGGTGCTGTGGCTGCGCCAACGGCAGGTTTGCACTTTGACGATGCCATGTTGGCTGAATTAAAAGCTAAAGGTGTCAATATTACTTTTGTGACCTTGCATGTAGGTGCAGGTACGTTTCAACCGGTTCGAGTTGATAATATTCTTGAGCACAAAATGCATTCAGAGTGGGCTAATGTTGGCCAAGATGTCGTTGATCTCATCACACAAACCAAAGCCAATGGTCATCGTGTGATTGCCGTCGGAACAACGTCTGTTCGTTCGCTTGAAAGTGCAGCCAGAGCCAGTGGCGATGGCCCATTACAAGCCTTCTGTGGTGATACAGATATTTTTATTTATCCCGGTTTTCAATTTAAAATCGTTGATGCCATGGTGACCAATTTTCATTTGCCTGAGTCGACATTGATCATGCTATTAAGCGCTTTTGCTGGTTTTGATGAAGTGATGAACGCTTATCAACATGCTATTACGCAGAAATATCGCTTTTTTAGCTATGGTGATGCCATGTTTGTGACGAAAAAAGCCCCCTAAGCAACGAATTTGATTTAAAATACTCGCCCACAATAGTGGGCGTTTTTTTGATTTAATGTCTCAGTAACCTTGAAGCATTAAGATTTGCCCTCATTACTATAGAAACTAAACGAGTCAGACTGTTTATCTGGCAAGGTGATTTATGAAATTTGAATTAGATACAACAGATGGTCGTGCACGTCGCGGACGTCTTATTTTTGATCGTGGCACCGTAGAAACGCCAGCATTTATGCCTGTGGGAACATACGGAACCGTAAAAGGGATGACGCCGGAAGAAGTGCGCGCGACGGGTGCCGATATTTTATTGGGTAACACCTTCCATTTATGGCTGCGTCCAGGTGAAGAAATCATGCGCAAGCATGGTGACTTGCACGATTTTATGAATTGGCAGCGTCCAATTCTAACGGACTCAGGCGGATTCCAAGTGTTCAGCTTAGGTGACATCCGTAAAATAACCGAAGAAGGTGTGCATTTTCGTTCACCGATTAACGGTGAAAAGATTTTCTTAGACCCAGAAAAATCAATGCAAATTCAGGATTCTTTGGGTTCTGACGTGGTGATGATTTTTGATGAATGTACTCCATATCCAGCAACTCATGACGAAGCGCGTAAATCGATGCAAATGTCATTGCGTTGGGCAAAACGCTCGCGAGATGAGTTTGACCGCTTAGAAAATCCAAACTCTTTGTTTGGTATTATTCAAGGTGGAGTATTTGAAGACTTACGTGACGAGAGTATAAAGGGTCTTTTAGATATTGGATTTGATGGCTATGCCGTTGGTGGTTTAGCCGTGGGCGAGCCTAAAGCTGACATGCACCGCATTTTAGAGCATGTTTGTCCGCAGATCCCTGCTGACAAACCTCGCTACTTGATGGGCGTAGGTAAACCTGAAGACTTAGTTGAGGGCGTGCGTCGCGGTGTGGATATGTTCGACTGTGTTATGCCAACGCGTAATGCCCGTAATGGTCATTTATTTACTAGTGAAGGTGTGATTAAAATCCGCAATGCGCGTCATCGCGATGATACATCAACGTTAGATCCTAAGTGTGATTGTTACACCTGTAAAAACTATTCACGTGCATATTTATACCATTTAGATCGTTGTAATGAAATTTTAGGTGCGCGTTTAAACACCATCCATAATTTACGATATTATCAAATGTTGATGGAAGGTTTGCGTGGCGCAATTGAGACAGGTACATTAGACACCTTTGTTAAGGAGTTCTACACCAGTTTCGGTCGTGAAGTACCTGAATTAACCGTTTAATTTTAGCTAATAAGAAGAGAGAACTATGTTTATTTCAAATGCATATGCAAACCCAATCAGTGGCGCTGCCGGTGGCGAAACCATGCAGTTAATTTTCATGCTAGTCATGTTTGGATTAATTTTTTACTTCATGATTTTCCGTCCGCAGTCAAAGCGTGTTAAAGAACACAAAAACTTAATGGCCTCTATTTCAAAAGGTGATGAAGTATTAACCAGTGGTGGCATTCTAGGCAAAGTAACCAAAATCGGTGAAGAAAGTGATTATGTGTTATTAGCTATTAACGATAACAACCAAATCACGATCAAAAAGGATTATATTGCAGCGGTATTGCCTAAAGGTTCTATCCAGTCGTTATAAAGCCAAGAGGGCTATGGTGTGTTAAATAAATACCCAATGTGGAAAAATATCATGGTGATGCTCATCATCGCCATTGGTAGTTTTTATGCAATACCAAATTTGTTTGGTGAAGATCATGCAGTACAGATCGTCGCAACCCGCGGCGCTGAAGTCACTGCATCGACTCAAACGACTGTGGTTGATTTATTAGAGAGTCAGGGTATTGCGGTAAAGCGTGCCGAGCTTGAAAATGGTCAGTTATTAGTTCGTGTGCAAAATCCTGAGCAGCAGCTGTTGGCAAAAGAGTCTATTGCTGAACTGCTTGGCCAGAAATATACCGTTGCATTGAACTTAGCACCGGCAACCCCAAAATGGCTTGAAGCTGTTGGTGGTTCGCCGATGAAATTAGGTTTAGATTTGCGTGGCGGTGTTCACTTCTTAATGGAAGTGGATATGGGCGAAGCAATCCGTAAAATGGAAGAAGCTAAAATAGCTGATTTCAGAAGCCAACTTCGTGAAGAGAAAATTCGTTACGCTGGTATTCGTAAAACCCCAAAAGGGATTGCGATTAAGTTTCGTGACGCTGCAACTGTTGACCAAGCTGAAACATATTTAAAAACTCGCAGTAAAGACATGACCTATACCGATGCTAGCAGCGGTAATGAGTTTATGCTGCTTGCTACCATGAGTGATGCTTATCTTAAACAGATTAAGGAAGAAGCACTTCAGCAAAACATTACCACTATCCGTAACCGTGTTAACGAGCTTGGTGTTGCGAGCCAGTAGTTCAACGTCAAGGCGCTGAGCGCATTATTGTTGAATTACCAGGTGTGCAAGATACCGCGCGTGCAAAAGAGATTTTAGGTGCAACAGCATCGATTGAATTTCGTATGGTTGACGACAAAGCTGATGTGAGTGCAGCGGCAAGTGGCCGTGTACCTGCTGGTGCTGAAGTGTACCAACGTCGTGAAGGTGGGATTGCCGTATTGAAGAAAGAAGTGATGTTAACTGGTGATCATATTACTGGTGCGCAACCAACTTTCGATGAATATAGCCGTCCACAGGTTGCGATTAATCTAGACGCTAAAGGCGGCTCGATTTTCTCAAACGTCACCAAAGACAATATCGGTAAACCAATGGCAACATTGTTTATTGAATATAAAGACAGTGGTACACGTAATCCTGATGGCACAGTGAAAATGACTCGTATTGAAGAGGTCATTTCAGTTGCTACCATTCAAGCGCGTTTAGGTCGTAATTTTGTGATTACGGGTCTTGAACACACTGAAGCACAAAGTTTAGCGTTATTGCTTCGTGCTGGTGCCTTAATTGCGCCTGTGACTATCGTAGAAGAAAGAACTATTGGCCCAAGCTTAGGTGCAGAAAACATCCAAAATGGTGTTCAAGCAATGATTTGGGGTATGGTTGTTGTACTTGTATTCATGATGGTTTACTACCGTGCATTTGGCTTTATTGCCAACCTTGCATTATTGGCGAATTTAATCATGGTTGTTGGTGTGATGTCGATGATCCCAGGTGCGGTATTAACCCTACCAGGTATTGCTGGCATGGTATTAACTGTGGGTATGGCGGTAGACGGAAACGTGCTGATTTTTGAGCGTATTCGTGAAGAACTTCTTGGCGGTCGTAGCGTTCAACAAGCCATCCATGAAGGTTATGGTAATGCATTTTCAACCATTGCAGATGCCAACATCACCACCTTTATGACAGCATTAATTTTATTTGCTGTCGGTACCGGAGCGGTGAAAGGCTTTGCTGTTACCTTAATGATAGGTATCGCGACTTCAATGTTTACTGCCATCGTAGGCACACGTTCAATCGTGAATGCGGTTTGGGGTGGTAAGCGCGTTAAGTCATTGTCTATCTAAGGGAGACGTTGAATATGTTACAGATATTTTCAGTAAAGAACACAGTCGACTTTCTTCGTCATGCTAAAATCATCAGTATTATGTCGATGCTTCTGGTTATTGCCTCACTAGGGTCGCTTGCGACTCAAGGCATTAACTGGGGTTTGGACTTCACTGGCGGCACGGTAGTCGAAATGGAGTTTTCAGCTCCTGTCGACTTGAACGCTTTGCGCGGCACTATGACTTCAGCGGAAGCTGAAGGTGCGGTAGTACAGAACTTTGGTTCAAGCCGCGATATATTGGTGCGCTTACCGGTCAGAAATGAGCTAAAAAGTGATGTCCAGGTTGCCGCGGTATTAGCCGCAGCGCAATCAATTGATGCGGGCGTGATTCAAAAGCGAGTTGAGTTTGTTGGTCCTCAGGTAGGTAAAGAGTTAGCAGAGCAAGGTGGCTTAGCGGTTATTGTTGCCCTAATCTGTATTCTTATCTATGTGTCATTTCGTTTTGAGTGGCGTTTAGCAGCAGGTTCTGTTGCGGCGTTAGCCCATGACGTTATTGTTACTTTAGGGGTGTTTTCGGTATTACAGCTTGAATTTGACTTGACCGTATTGGCAGGTTTGTTGACAGTTGTGGGTTACTCACTTAACGATACTATCGTGGTGTATGACCGTATCCGTGAAAACTTCCTCAAAATGCGTAAAGGCACACCTGAAGAGATTGTGAATACCTCAATCACCCAGACCATGAGCCGTACCGTTATTACTACGGGTACCACATTAATTACCGTTATTGCGCTGTTCTTAAAAGGTGGCACGATGATCCATGGCTTTGCAACTGCATTGCTATTAGGTATTTTTGTCGGTACATATTCATCAATTTACGTGGCAAGTTACTTAGCCGTTAAATTGGGTATTAACCGTGAGCACATGTTACCTGTAGAAATTGAAAAAGAAGGTGCTGACCAGCCTTCAATGATGCCTTAATATGCATTGTTAATTATTTAATCGCTAACAATAAACCCCAGCTTGCTGGGGTTTATTGTTTATGGAAGGTGACTATTTTGAGATGTTAAATGTGTTTTACAGGCCACCAACAAGGTTTTGTACCACAGGGTTTGCGGATCGATTATTAGTGCTTCCCATCCGTCGCTACCGAGGATTTCAACGCCGCTAAAAACCAATCTTGTTTGTATGAGGTTTGCTGATACTCTAAATGTGCCGATATCAGTATCTAAACGAGAAATAGTTATTTTATTCATGTTGTAGAGTGATGATGTAATCAGCTTGACCATTTTCGGTTGAAGTAAATTCGCCGTGGCCAATATATTGCAGCAGGTTATCGGTCCCTGAATCAGCGATTACGTTAAATTGGCTCTGTGCCACGCCTTGTGAGAATACGCCATTATGTTGCAGAACTATGCTGCCTGCTATCTCTGGCGTATCAATGGTTAAGTGTTCTATGCCAACAAATACAGCCGAACCTTCTTTTTGGTATGACATAATATAGCGGATTTGCGCAGAACCACTGACGTCACCAGAATATGTTTGGCTAATTTCTGCTATGGTTTGTTTGCTGTCGTTGTGGTGTTCTGCATAAGTCGATTCATTCCAGGTGGTGATTTGAAATACACCTTTTAAGACTATTTTTGTCATGTAGAGTCCCGTTTTTGATGTTATAGAGTGCAATGATCCATGTAGCATTAAGATAATCATTGTTTGTTATAAATGTCCAATTTATAAACAATACTCGACAGATTTTGGCTTAGGCAGTAGGATGACATAAATTTGCCAGCAAGAGCAATGACATAGGATCTCGCATGGAACAACGAAAAGTATTATTGGCTGGTGGTAACTTACTGCAGGCTCACACATGGAAAGGGTTACTTGAAACCAGTGGAATAGACGTTGATCTTAAAGGAGAAGCGCTTATTGGTGGTGTTGGCGGTTTGCCTATTGAAATGCAGACTGTTGAGTTATGGGTTGCAGATAGTCAGCTTGTGGCAGCACAGAGTTTATTGGATGCACTTGATATTGAAAAACCTCAATGGCAATGCGTTCAGTGCCATGAAATAAATGAAGGAAGTTTTGAGTTGTGTTGGCAATGTAGTTCGCAAAGAAGTGAAATGCATAACGAATAAGCGCTTGTATAAGTTTATTTTTTTCATAAACTACAGACTAAACCACTTTGCGGTTTATGACGTATAAAGTACTCATTTGTTACTGATAAGCGACTTTACCCTAACTTAAGGATACGCTATGCAAGCATCTTCAGCTTTCGCCCGTTTAGTTGATTCAGTTATGCCTCATGTTACCTTGCTAACGATTGAACAATATCAACAACAAGACCAGTGGCAATTAATTGATGTTCGAGAAGATAATGAGTGGCTGCAAGGGCATTTACCCAAAGCAAAACACTTGAGCCGTGGCATTATTGAGCGTGATATAGAGCATCGATTCCCTGACAAAGATACTCCATTACTCCTTTACTGCGGTGCCGGCCAACGTGCAGCATTATCGGCCTATAATTTACAGATTATGGGATACACACAAGTCGCCTCGATGATTGGTGGATACCGCGCTTGGATACAACATCAATTCCCTATCGTTGAAGACTGAGTAGATTAATGCAATATTTCCCATTATTTGTAGATACCCAAGGATTACAGGTCTTATTGGTTGGCGCAGGTGAGGTCGCTACACGTAAACTAGATCTCTTGTCTCGTACTGATGCCAATATTCATGTAATTGCACCAGACGTCGCCACTGAGATTGAAAGCTATTATTCTCAGGGACGTATTAAACTTTCGCGCCGCGAAGTGTGCAGCGCTGATTTTGCCAATGTCGACATTATTTATTTGGCCACAGCTAATGAACAACTTAATATGGACTTTGCCGAATTAGCCACTGAGCGTGGAATTTGGGTTAATGTGGTCGATAACCCTAAATTTTGTCGATTTATTACGCCTTCTATTGTTGACCGTGGCCGGTTAGTCGTGGCAATAAGTACTGCTGGCGCAGCCCCAGTGTTTGCTCGAACGATTCGTTCGAGACTCGAAACCATGTTACCACCATCGTTAGCACCATTATTTGATTTTGTTGCTAGCAAGCGAGAAGAAGTTCAACATAAATTATCCGCAGGTAAAGATAGACGTTTATTTTGGGAACAGTTTTTTACCACTAACCAAGATAAGTTTGATGGCTTAACTGAACAGCGTTATCTTGATGCTTTTGATCATTTGAGTATTAAAGGCGACATTATCTTATTAACTGAGGACACTCCGACGCATTTGTTGCCTATAGCCGCAATGCCTTTGCTACAGACATTAGATGTGGTTTACAGTGATAACCCGCTCGATGGCGAGATTAATGAACTATTAAGGCGCGATGCTAGCAGAGAAAAGGTACCGTTATTAAGTGATATTACTCATCAATATGAGCATGGTAGTCGTATTCTAATTGTGTCTTCATTGGCTAAAATCAGTCAGCTTAGCGCACATTTCCCGATGGCAAAACATCTTCGTCCAGGCTCAATTTAACTCGATAAGAATGATGTCCTATTATACCGAGTCTACTTTGTAGTAGACTCGGTTTTTTTATATGAGTTGGAACCCTTCATGGCCGCTAAAGCTACCGTCTTTAAAGTCTCTTTGCAGATAGCAGATATGGATCGTCATTATTATGCCGATCATCAATTTACCTTAGCCCAACACCCATCTGAGACCGACACCCGCATGATGGTTCGTTTGCTGGCATTTGCAATTAATGCATCAGAATCATTAGTGTTTAGTAAAGGTTTGTGCGTTGATGATGAAGCGGAACTTTGGGATAAAAACCTCAGTGGCGAAATTGATCTTTGGGTTGAATTTGGTCAAGCAGATGAAAAGTGGCTCAGAAAAGCGTGTGGTCGTTCAAAACGAGTCATTCTTTATACTTATGGCGGCCGAAGTGTACCTATTTGGTGGCAACAAAATCAGCAAGCATTCGCGCGTTACGATAATTTAAGCGTGATTAATTTCCCTGAAGATGCAGTTAAACAAATGGATATATTTGTTAATCGTAACATGGCGTTACAAGTAAGCCTTAGTGAAGGGCAAGTGTGGTTTTCAGATGCAAATAATAGTGTGTTAATCGAACCTGAAGTCTTAAAATGATGGGAATTATCTAAATTTAGCGCCTAACATACTCCGAATCACAACAGTGTGAATTAAACCTTAATTTTATGAAAATTAATTAAGTTTAATCAAATGTGCCTTGTGCTAATAAAAACACAGGCAGATAATCAAGATATCTAGTAAATACCGAAAAAATATAAATAACTGATAATAATAGTTTTATTTTAACGGTAGCTGTTGATTAAGGATGTTGTTGTGAAAAAATTAGCCCTATACCCAGTAGAAAAAATTGACCAATTAACTTCACCAGAAGCCCATGAAGACATATCAGTACAGTCTTCGGCATTAAACGTGTTTACTGATTTCAAGAAAGTGACACCTATGGTTATTGAGTCAAGTACATCGGCTGTGAATGTTGAGCACTTAATGCAAAAGTCACATGTCCGCCTCAAATTAGTCATTGACCATCACGATCAGTTTATTGGCTTAATCAGTTTTGAGTCATTACATAATCAAGAGATATTAAAACGAGTGGCCGCAGGACATCAGCGTGAACACCTCAGTGTTGCTGATTTTATGATCCCTAAAGAAGATCTTAAAGCGATCGATTTTGAAGATTTAAATTATGCTCGAATCGGTGATGTAATTGAAACATTGCAATCAGCAGGGCAACAACATTGTTTAGTGATTGATCGCGAACAACATGCTATTCGCGGAGTATTATCAGCCAATGATATTGCAAGGCGATTAAAACTTGCTGTTGATGTGAGCACACCAAACTCATTTGCCTCAATATTCAAGGTTATTGCCAATACTCAGCAGCCAGCGGTATTACAAATACCACAGCCTCACTTTTAGGTTTTCAATCAGTTAATGAGTAAAGCGTAAAAAAATAGCCACATTTCGTGGCTATTTTTGTATTGAACAAGAGGAGATTACTGGAAGCTTAAACTCCAAGTATCGATATACCCAGTATCTTGTTTGGCATTATCAACTGCTTTTAAAGTCCATACACCACTAGACTCTACACCAGCCATATTAGCTGTGTAAGTCTGGGTTAAGTTATCGGTTCCACCACCAGTATTGTTGTGCAGGACAACCGTTTGACCTGTAGGACTCACTAACTGGATTTTTAAATCACCAATATACGTGTGAATGATACCGATAGACACTGATACCGATCCTGAATCGCCAGTACGACTAACAGTGATTGGGCTAGTGATACCAGTGGTATTATTATCTGGAATCGTATAATTACCAGTATTGGTATAGCTTGCTGGACCGCCAGTATTGCCACCACTGGTTGTTGCCGCGGTATAATTAGCCACTAGGTTGACGTTACTAAATGCGCTATAACCCTGCACCATCACATAATAGGTACCCGTTTGTGTTGTGGCAATAGGACAAGATTCTGCATTACCACTCTTCCATGGACGACAGTCGTAACTGCTGTTGGTCGGTGATGCACCATATTGTACATACAGGTCAGCATCGCCAGTACCGCCACTCATGGTAAAGGTTAAGTCTTTTGCACCTGCAGGGACGTCTAACGAGAAATATAGCTCATCACTTTTAGCGCCAGCTAGACCGGTTTTTGCGACACCTTTTACCAGTACACTGTCACCAGTACCAGGGCCTGTGCCAGGATCGGTTGGACCAGTACATGATTCGTCTAAGTAGGCCTTTGCTGCAACGGCATTAATCATCCCATAACCGGTTTGGTTATCACGTCCCGCAACACTTAAGTCATCAGCTGTTGCATTAAGTGCTGCACGCACTTGGCTTGCACTACATTCAGGGTGGTAACTCCACACTAATGTAGCAACCCCTGACACATGCGGTGTGGCCATAGAGGTACCATTGTAATATTCGTAATCTTGGTTACCTTGATTACTCACTGTCGTTGATTGTCCCAACTTAGCTTTAAGTGCAAGCCCTGTTGCTCTATCTACTGACACTGAAGGAACCGTAATATCACTGTTGGCATCAACTAAGAATGGGTTTTGTAGGCCAGGTAGGGCACTATTACTGTACACAATAATACCTTTAGCGCCTGCAGTTTTACATGCTTTAGTTGAGTTGATTTCAGGGTAGCTTGAACCTTGGTTGCCTACGCGCTCAACAAGACAAATCTTATTCGCCATATTGCCACATGAAAAACTGGTTCCATTGACGGTACACTCTGCTAAGGCTCCGGTTGCACTTGCATTGATAGGGGCAGGAGCATAACTGGTTCCTGATGGAGTCAGACGATTGTGCGGTACTACGCCATTGCTAAAATAGGACTGACCACCAATAGTGATATCTGCTAAACGTCCTTCACCAACGGTAACGGTTGACAGAATTGCTTCACCAGGACCTGAAATTTCAACTTGATCCGTGTACTGTGAAAATGCTGCATGATCAAGGTTACTGTCAACGGCGGCCACTGACATCACACTGTCATATGAAGCAGGGTAGCTATAACTACTGTCACCAGCATTACCAGCAGCTGCAATTAATAATACGCCATTATTGTAGTGAGTATTTAATGCATTACGCTCGGTTGTGGTTGAACCACTGCCACCTAAGCTCATTGTGACGACATTTGCACCACCTGAATTAACACAAGTGTCGATAGCGGCTACTAATGATGATGAGTAGCCCCATCCTGCTTCGTTAAACACTTTTACGATATGAATATTGGCGTTTTGGTTAGGCATAACCCCGACCACACCTTCATTGTTTGCAATGGCAGCAATAGTACCTGCGACATGAGTACCATGAGCATTATTATTACCCGGTTGATACCAGTTGCCCGTTCCGGAATTATTGGTTCCGGTGACGTTGTTTGCATTTAAATCGTTATGACTACGATCGTAACCAGAGTCAATAATACAGATAGTGCGATTACCCGCTTGGCTGTCGCTTAGTACAGTTGCACCAACAAAGGTTTGTCCCCAAGGAGTTGTTTCTGCAAGCAATCTGCGTGGTAAATCTTCTTCAACATATTCAACGTCTTGACGTAAACGCAATGCTTTGATTGATGGCGAATCGAGTTTTACAGAATAACTATTGCTTCGACCAACACGCTTCATTTCTCGCGCTTTTACACTGTTCAAAGCACGAAATTGACTGAATACTTCGTTTGAGCGAGGCTGATAAGACATACTATTTGTTTCAGGTTGTACGCCCACATTTTGCGTTACAGAACTGCTGCTTAACGTTTGTGCCGCATTATCATTCTTAAATTTAACGATATAACGTTTAGGTAACGGAGATTGTTGATCAATTTGTTGGTTGGTAGCAGAAAGCTGTAAGGGGGATGGGGCAGCATTGACTTGAGTTGAAATAGCCAAAGCAAGAGCGGTCATGCTAAGCACGACCGCTGAGTTTTTATTCTTTTTCATATTATCTTCCATGTTAATCAGAGTTAAATAACGTCTTTTATAATTATGTTTACCGATAAGCTTATTTTGCCTATCTATTTAAAAGGTAATCATATTTTCACCAAATGTAAATAACTTGTTAACCTTGACTTTGATAATACAAGTACTTTTTATGATATTTTCGTGAATTATTATGTAACATTTGTGAATTTAAAATTTATTAAGCAGTATTTTGATAAAAGTTATCTGTATAACTTTTATCAAGTTACCTAGATGTAAGCGCTTAACCGAGAAATGAATAAGTGAAGTTGTTAATGCTAATAAATAATTAACTTAAATACAGTGTAAATGATAGTTTACGATTTTTGGTGTTATTGAAATAATAACAGTGGTTTACTCTGTAGTGCTGGTGATGAGTAGGATGCTATTGAAGCATAAAATTAAGCCACAGGATTAGCTCTGTGGCTTAATTTATTGCTGAGATTATCGTGCAGATATTAAACTGTTAAAACCACCTGCATTATAGGTGTTGCTGTATCCTTGTTTAACGAGTGATTTTTGTGCCATATCACTGCGATTACCGCTGCGACAATAAAGCACTATTTCAGTGTCTTTAGTGATATTGAGCTTTGCTAACTCGGGTACGATATTATTGAATGGGATATTCATAGCACCGTCAATATGTCCTTCTGCAAACTCTTCAGCAGTACGCACATCAATCAACATGACGCCACGGTCGATCTTCTCCCATGCAACGCTGGGCTCTTGCTCTGCCGCCCAGGTCGGCATGAGTGATGCTGCTAATATTACTAATAGCGCCAATACCGATTGAATAGACAACAGCATAGATTTCTTAAACACGATAAATTCCTTGTTATTTATTTAAGGCTATTTCCGCTGCAGTTTTGATGCCTAATTTTTTCATTACCATCGCCGCAGGACAAAAGCCTGTGAATGCACTCTGAAATAGATTAGCGCCTACAAACACCGTTAGCCAGACAAAATGTGGACTGACAGTTGCGGTTAACACTATCGATAATAAAACCATGAAGCCTGCAAAGGCCATAATACTTCTTTCTAATGACATGTTTAGATCCTTATTGGGCGTTGCCCTGTTAACGAATAATCTTGTTACTTAGCTGTGATAATGTGTTTATTTTTCATAACCGAATAATACAATACTGGGATTACTACCAAGGTTAAAATGGTCGAGATAAAAATACCAAAAATTAAACTAATAGCTAAACCATTAAAAATAGGGTCGTCAATAATAAATAATGCGCCAATTATTGCCGCTAATGCTGTCAACATAATCGGTTTGGCACGCACAGCCCCAGAATGGATAACGGCTTGTTCTAATGGTATTCCAGCAGTTGTTTGCTGATTAATAAAATCGACCAGCAAGATAGAGTTTCGAACAATAATACCTGCTAGCGCAATCATGCCTATCATCGATGGGGCCGTGAATTGAGCACCCAATAAAGCGTGTCCTGGCATCACGCCAATGATGGTTAATGGTATTGGCGCCATAATGACTAACGGCACCACATATGATTTAAATTGCCCCACAACTAACAAATAAATTGCAATCATTCCAACAGCATAAGCAATACCCATATCGCGGAAAGTTTCATATGTGATTTTCCATTCACCGTCCCATAAAATAGCCACGTCAGTTAATCCATCAGGTTGATTAACCAGATTTTGTTGAATTGGGTAACTTGAATCACCTTGTTCATTTTGTTGATTAATTTGGCTGACCATGTCAAACATACCGTACAGTGGGCTGCCAGTAGGGCCTGCCATATCAGCAATAACCATGATCATAGGAACCATATTTTTGTGGATAATTGGTGCATTAATAACCTGCTGTTGTACCTTGACTAACTCTGTCAATGGCACGGTTTCACCCGATTGAGTTGGTAAGCGTAATAACAACTTGCTTAAGGTCTACTTTAGATGCCTCATCAAGTTGTAATCTAATTGGCGTGGGCTGAGCTAATTGTGCTTGATACAAATAACTCACATCTTTACCATCAACGGCTGTGCTGATGGTATCGACGATACTGGCGTAAGAGACTCCCAATAAGCGAGCTTTATTACGGTCAATAATTACCTGCCATTTTTGTTGCTGTGCTGGCAAATAAATATCCATATCAACAACATGTTCTGTGTCCTTGAATCGTTGTAATAAGTCATTGGCTGCTCGTTCGCGTAGCTCAGTGTTCGGTGCATAAACCTCGGCCACAATGGGTGACCACACTGGCGGTCCCGGGTGGCACTTCAACAATCTTAATATTTGCATGGTAGCGAAGACCAATTTTTTGTAATGGTTCACGCACCGATGAAGCAATGGTGTGGCTGTCGCGGTCGCGATGTTTCTTATCAACCAGATTTACTTGGATCTCACCGAGTTCTTGGCTACTGCGCAAGAAATAATGTCTTACTAAGCCGTTAAAGTTCATCGGTGCATGAGTACCTGCGTACAATTGTAAATGCTCAATTTCTTTAACCGTCGTGAGATATTGACTGAGATCTTGCAAGACTCTTTGAGTTTGTTCTACTGGTGTTCCTTCAGGCATGTCGACCATCACCTGAAACTCTGACTTGTTATCAAAAGGCAGCATTTTTAATATTACCGCTTGCATTACTGGCAAGGCGACAGCAAAAGCTATCAATAGAGCTATGCCTAACGCCAAACCTTTACGGGCTTTTGGTGCATGTTCGCCAATTAAAAAAGGGCTCATTATGCGGGTAAACAAGCGTGTTAATCGATTGTCTTCTTCTACCACAATGTCAGTACTTGCAGTTGAATTAGCTGAGTTATGAGATTTTTTGTGAGGCTTTAATAACTTATTGCTCAGCCATGGCGTCATAATAAAGGCGATTAATAACGAAATGATCATTCCCATACTGGCATTTATCGGAATAGGGCTCATGTATGGGCCCATGAGTCCCGATACAAATGCCATTGGCAAAAGGGCGGCAATAACCGTAAAAGTCGCCAGTATGGTTGGTCCGCCGACTTCATCAACGGCGTGTGGGATAAGTTCGCTAATGGGTTTATCACTCATTGCCATATGCCGGTGGATATTTTCGACCACAACAATAGCGTCATCAACCAAGATGCCAATCGAGAAAATAAGCGCAAATAACGAAATACGGTTGAGGGTGAATCCCCAAGCCCACGATGCAAATAAAGTAATGGCTAGAGTAATAATAATAGCCACACCCACCACGGCAGACTCACGAACTCCCATGGTGAATAAAACTAACAGTACCACTGCCGATGTAGCAAAAATCAATTTAAAGATAAGTGTGTTCGATTTATCCCCAGCTGTTTTACCGTAGTTACGAGAGATGGCAACATCAACATTATTGGGAATTAATACATTATCGACAGCCTTGATTTTCGCTAAAACCGCATCAGCGATATCAACAGCATTGGTGCCTGCTTGTTTGCCTATCGCAATCGTTACTGCAGGATAAGTTCCCTTGTCGGTGACATGCCAAACATGTTGTTTGGGTATATCACTTTTGAGGCTTACATCGGCAATATCAGATAAATAAACGGCATGGGGAGTTGAGCTTCTAGCCGATGTTGCATCTGGTTGATTGACTTTTATCAGTAAATTATTGACATCATCAAGCGTACGTAAAAACTGTCCAGTTTGTAGTTTTATTTCTTGATTAAACTGTGTCAAGGATCCTAGCGTAGACAGCTGGTTATTATCTTGTAAAGTGGCACTAATATCGTTGAACGTGACGCCGAAACTGCTCATTTTGACAGGATCGATACGCACATTTAACACCATTTCGTGGCCACCCTGGCTGTAAATCTCTCGCGTGCCAGGTATCCGCTTTAGTTCGGTTTCCAAGCCAGATGCCACTAAGGTAAGCTGTTCTGCGGTGATGTTTGGGTCTTTAGACCAGAGGGTCAGGCCTACAATAGGCACATCATCAATGCCTCTGGGTTTAATTAATGGCTCACCAATGCCAGCGGCATGATTAAATTTATCTCGGTTAGAGTACAGTTGATTATATAAATTAACCACGGCCTCATCACGTGGAATACCGACATCAAAAATCGCGATAATCAACGCACCATCAGGTTGAGAGAATGAATAAAGAGTATCAATCCCTTTTATTTGAGAAATGATACGTTCAGCCGGCAAGGTGACTTGATTTTCAACTTCCGTCGGCGTGGCGCCAGGATAGGGAATAAACACATCTGCAAAAGTGACATCTATTTGTGGTTCTTCTTCTTTTGGCGTAATAATTACCGCAAAAAGACCCAGTAATAAGCCTAAAATAGCCAATAATGGGGTGATAGTACTTTGTTGAAATGCCTTTGCTATTGAGCCTGAGATGCCGAGTTTATTTGGTTCGTTGGGGGTTGTCATTCGGGCTACTCCTGAGCTTTTGTTGCTGAGGAATTAATTAAATAACGTCCTGCATCAATAACAATTTCATCGCCTTCCATAAGACCTGACAGCACTTCTGCAGTATTTGTTTTAGTATCTATTCGGCCAATTCGTACCTGATTTAGTACTATTTTATCGTTACTTACACGATACACAGAGGTTAAGTCACTGACTTGATGAATCGCCGATAATGGCACCACCAGACTCTTTCTACTGGGAAAGGCCACGGTTACTTTGATCCATTGGCCCAAGACAATATCTTCGATATCAGCGGCATTTAGATTGACTCGCACTTGATGTTGATGAGTGAGTGGATCGGCAAATTGATACACATCAATATCACCGGAAGTGATTTCATTACCATTAGGTAATTGAATCGCAACTTGTGCTTGTTGTTGAAGCTGAGCAATATCTTGTTGTGGGACTTGAAATACCGCTCTGAGGTGTTGAGTATCATAACCAGAGAACAGTGCCTGACCATAAGATATTGTTTCACCTTGCTCAACAAAGCGTTGAGTCATTCGGCCACTAAAAGGCGCACTCACGACTGTGTAATTTAAGCTTTCTTTGGCTTGTATTAATTGTGCTTGAGCAGCACTCACAGCTTGTTTGCTTGATTTTGCTTTGGCAGTGGCTTCATCCATGGCGCCTTTTGATATAGCTCCTTTAGGAAATAGGGCTTTATAGCGCGCATATTGTGCTTGTGCCTCAGTGTTTAGTGCTTCTGCTTTAGCCAGTTCAGCTTCCGCTCCCGCGAACCCAGCACCTTGCTCTTTATTAGTGATTTCCAGTAAAGACGCGCCTTGTGGTACTAAATCATTAACATCAAAATGGATATTAATAATCCTTCCTGAGGTTTGGGCTGAAATCGTTGCCGCTTTAATTGCTTCAATTTTTGCATCGTATATTCGCGGTTGATTTTGTTCGGAATACGCTAATTTTAATGTATTAACATCATAGGCTTGCACAGCAAGAGGTAATGCTATTGTGGTGAGGATAACACCGAGGAATAAATAATTTGTTAACCGAGACATATGAAAAGCCTATTTTGGAGTCTATAAGAAAATTCTAATGGACTTTATGCCGTTACGCAACCGATATATTAGAATTATTTTATATATTAGATCTTAATCATATTACGGAGATAAAAAAACCGCCAATTATTGCTAAATGGCGGTTTGGATAAAAAAGGATGATACTTTTTTAGTCCCTGGTGAATGAGCTAAAAAAGGCAGTCAATACTCATGGTTAAAGAGCACTGATTAACAAGTGCTAGCTAAAAGCTGTAGTTATATTGTACTGAATAATAAACAGCATTTGATCTTGTCTGTGCTGAAATTTCACTGCTATAACCAGGTATTTGAGCAAGAAGCTTACTGTCTTCTAATACGGTAACATCTTCTCCGCGCACAAAAGCGATGCCTAAATCAACGCTCGATTTTTGGCTTAAGTCGTAACTGACGCCAGCGGTATACCAAGTACGATCAGAATCAGGAATTGATAATGATGAATGCTGATTCACAACACCTTGATCCGATGCTAAACCTGCGCGCAAAGTGAGATCTCGAGTGAGATTATAAGTTGCCCCTAAGCTTAAAAACCATGAATCCTTCCAGTGGTATTCTTTTAAGTCGGCTTGGTCGACACCATTGGCACCATCTTTGACGACGATTTTGTCAAACGAGCTCCAATTGGTCCACTGAGCCGTATAATGTAGCGCGAATTTATCCGTTAGCTGGTGAAAACCGGCAAACTGAGCAATATCTGCGATAGGAATATCAATTTTATTGTATTCAGTGTACTGATAATTTACATCGCCTTTGGCGGTAAGTTTTGGGCTAATACGGTAGCTTAAACCAAAACGATTATCTGGATTAACTTCATACACCACACCAACAATCCCACCTAAAGCCCAACCATCGGCATCAACATCCACTAAGTTGCCGATCTGTGGATTGTCGCTCTTACGTGTGAGGGTTCCGCTACCATAAACGGCATCAACACCGAAGCCAAAACTGAACTCATCATTGACGCGATAAGACATGCTCGTGTTGAAATTAACGGTAACGACTTCTGTGTTACCTAATAAATCAACTGGAGTTGGAAGTGGCACAGCATTGCCGCTTATAGTCGGTGTTTTATTGGCTAAGTTGCCTAAATCAGTGCCGGTGCCATAGTTACTGAATACCGCAACTCCGAAGGCCATTTTGTCGTTAATCGGGTTGATATAATAGAAATTCGGAATAACTTTTGCGTCAGCAGCGCTGTGTTCACTGCCAAAGGCGACATCTTGACCGCCAAAATTGCCTTTTGCATCCGATACCGACACATCGATATCAGCATAAACGACACCTAAAGATAATGCGGTTTCATCAAAGAGAGCCATAGCGGCAGGATTACGAGATAAAACTGAGGCATTGTCAGCAATAACAGCATCCCCAGCCATTGCACGACCAATACCGGTAGCTGATTGACTATTTAACTGAAAACCGGCGGCTGAGGCTTGTACACTGATTAAGCTTACTGCGGTAGCAATGAGAGTCTTGTGGAATTTATTCATTATTATGTCCATTTATTATTACCGTTTTGTTCAAAGTTTATCCGCTTTAAACATTTGACGGTCAAAATTTAGGGCATCTTAGGTAAATGTGAACTATGTAACAACTCCGACCAGATGTTAGTTATTGTTAGTATTAAGTTAATTCTAGTTTTTAGTCGTGAATTAGGTGTTTGATAGCATGGCAGTATATGTGAATTCCAGCTCCATTTTCGGCGATAACGACACCCTGGTTAGCTTAAGTTAAATTTTATTCATCGTGGATGTTAAGCAACTGCTGGATTAAATTCATAGTATTAAGTTGCTCATAAATACTCAATTAGCCGTCATGGGAGGGGTTGTTTTTAAAGCTTATTTATTCGTGTTGAGTTGGGCAAGGTATGATAAGAAGGTAACTCAACTTCTATTAAAGAAGCTGAGTTACCAAGAAAACTTTTAATGCCATTATTGCGTTTTCAAAGACTCACGAAAAGCACTGAAATCAGCGATAGTTTTATCAGTCGGTGGTGATATTTTACTGACGATTACGCCCACTAACATAGCGAAAATAAACCCTGGGACAATTTCATATAGCTCAAAAATACCGCCAGTCATTTGTTTCCAAACCACAACAGTTATAGCACCTACTAAAATCGTTGCAATTGCCCCGTTGCGACTATAGCCTTGCCAAAACAGTGATAACAGCACTACTGGGCCAAATGCAGCACCAAACCCGGCCCATGCATAACTGACTAGCCCTAAAACACTGCTTTCTGGATTAAGCGCAACAACTCCAGCCACTAATGCGATGGCTATAACGCCAATACGACCGACTAACATTAATTCTTTACTGCTGGCTTGTGGACGCAACCATTTAAGATAAAAATCCTCGGTGATCACGCTAGAGCAGACTAACAACTGCGAATCGATAGTACTCATGATGGCAGATAAGATAGCCGCAATAAGCAAACCACCAACCCAAGGGTTAAACGCGGCATGGGCTAAATGAATAAACACGGTTTCTGAGTTTTCAAGTGGTTCGGCGGCAAAATAAAGGCTGCCGGCAATGCCTGTTGCTAAGGCACCAAATAGTGACACTATCATCCAAGTCATGGCAATACGCCGAGAAAGGACTAAGTCTTTTGGGCTGCCGATAGCCATAAAACGAGACAAAATATGCGGTTGCCCGAAATAACCTAACCCCCAAGCCAGTAAAGACACAAGGCCAATAACTGTGGTGTTCTCATTAATAAACGACAACATCGCTGGGTCTATCTGTTCAAAACCTGCTTGTGTGTCTGGCTGACTAAAGATGGATACAGGCACAATAATTAAGGCTATTAACATTAAGCAGCCTTGAAAGAAGTCAGTCCAACTAACCGCAAAAAAACCGCCGACGAAGGTATAAGATACAATAATAAATGAGCCTATTAATAAGGCGACGGTATAATCGAGACCAAAGACTTTTTCAAATAATATTGCGCCGCCGACCATGCCTGAGGAGGCATAAAAAGTGAAAAAGATCAGAATCGTTAATGCGGAGACTAATTTTAGTAGCCCATGAGAGTCATTAAAACGGTTCTCAAAAAAGTCGGGTAAGGTTAGTGAATTATTGGCCACTTGGGTATAAATACGCAGACGCTTAGCGACAAATAGCCAATTAAGCCAAGCGCCAAACACTAATCCAAAACCAATCCATGCTTCACCCAAGCCACTTAGATACACTGCCCCTGGCAAACCCAGTAATAACCAGCCCGACATATCTGATGCACCCACACTAAGAGCGGTGACTGCGGGGCCCATTTTTCGTCCGCCAAGAATATAATCATCGACAGTATCGGTTTTGCGGTAGGCCCAGTACCCAATACCCATCATTAAGGCCAAGTATCCTATAAAGGTAATGAGGATCGGTGTTTGAATATCCATATAGTTCCCAAGAGATTATTTTTATGTTCGACATGCTAGCAGAAGTTAGAGATAGTTCACACTTTGAATTATTCAAGTGTAAAAAAAATCCGCTATTCAATGAAGTAGCGGATTTTAGATTGTCACCGACAGTGTTTAAATAAAGGTATTTTCAACTTCTTTTTTGACAAACTCAAGATTAGAAGCTGGTTCTCCCACCAAGACCATATAGGCATCGGCTGTTTGAAAACTTTGACCTTTATATTGGTTATCAGCAAAAGCTTCTTCTAATACAATACGCTTCTCAATGGGCACAATGAACAAAGTGACCTTATTGCCATTCTCGTCAGCCATGACTAAATGCAATGATTTGACACCTTGAAAATCACAATATGAGGTAAAAAAAACACGCCCTGGTTGTTTGATAAACTTTGAGTCACTCAATCCATCGACACTGGCGAGTTTAAAATTAACATCATTAAAGCCAATATCCTGTTCCATGATTAATGCTTTGGTTTCATGGTGTACATGAGCTAGCGAGTTTTCGCTTAAGTTTACTGGCGTAAAACGTAATAAACTAAAACTGACTCCGACGATAAAAGCCACTGATGCAGCCATCGCCATCATGTAGCGAGTATGTTTTTTGCTTTGTTGATGTTGGCTTAATTGCTGTCGCAAAATCAATTTATCAGCTAAATCATCTGGGACACTAATATTGAGTGCTTGCATGAGTTTATGGTCAAATGCTTTTAGATCTTTGATAAATTTTGCATCATCTTCATGTTCAGCTAAATGAGTTAAAAATTCATCTGACTGATTATTGGGGTCACCGTATGCTTGGCGACGAAACTGTAGATCATCCATTTGATTGACCTCTTACCTCTGGTGCTTCGAGAGCGTCTTTTAACTGGTTTCTGGCTCTAAACAAGCGCGTCATTACCGTATTTCGATTCAGTTCAAGTATGGCGGCAATTTCATCGCCACTAAACCCGCCAATCAGCTGCAATAACAAAGGTTCTCGGTATTCAATATCGAGTTTACCAATTTGACGACGCAACCAATACTGTTCAGTGTCTTCTTCATGACTTGTGGATAATACATCCTCAAGTAAATCTTGTTCTACGTCGCTGTAGTTAAATTGTTTACGTTCAAAACGTCTGGCATTTTCACGCCTTAAAATTGTGATCAGCCATGCCTTAGCAGCTTTATCATCGTTTAACGAGTCTAAAGACCGCCACGCTCTTAAGAACGTCTCTTGGGTGATATCCTCAGCAACATGTTTATCACCACATAACCAAAAGGCGTAGCGAAATATGTCGGTATGAAGTGCCCTGACAAGGCTATCGTATCGTCGTTGTTTTGTTAGCATCTCAGATAAGACCGCGGGTTCGGACTTTTTCTTTCGCAGGGAATCGAACATTTTTTAACTTTGTTGAGTTAATAATAACTAACAGCTTAAAAAGCGGGGGGATTAATAGCAAGCTAAATAGCAGAACCTGTCTGCTATTTAGCGTTTAAATATTAGGGATTTAGTTGTTTAATTAATGATTTTTTACCTGCATCAGGTTGCCGATAAGCCAAAATGGCATCCATAAGTGATTTTTTGTCAATTGCTTGTGGATGATTACTGTATTTATCTGCTTGTAATTTATTCAGTGCCGCCGACAATTGCTCAGATAAGCCACTGATTTGCGTTAGCGTCATGAATTTTCCTAAGCGTTCACTAAAATAGCCTTGTACTGCGACAATAGCAGCACTGCTATCGTTACGGTCACATGCATCGATAATGGCATCGAGGCCTTTTGCGGTTGTTTTAGGCTTTGTTTTTTGACTTTTATTGTCATCATCTGTGTATGGCTGTGCTCGGTTTGCCGATACCGCCTTACGCCATAATACTAAGGTGATAAGCCATAACATCCCCAGAACGGCACTTAATAGTGGCCAATATCCGCGACCTTGAACTGCGCTAAAATTATCAACGGGTGGAATGTCAGTGGTTGCCGTTGAGCTGCCGATTACGTTAATTGTTCGTTCTGGTAACGTGGCAAATTGTTGTTTTTTAAGATGTGGGTTCCACCAAGGTACACGGAACTCAGGTAGGGTATAGGTTCCCGGTTTTGTTGGCACAATCGCGGTAGTGATACTGTATTGCGACACGACTTGGTTGTCGCGAACAAAAGTTTGTCTTACTGGTTTTTCTGGGTAGGCTTTTAAGCCTTCAGTCAGCGGAATATCAATATCTGGTAAACTGGTGTCATCCGTATTGGATGCGATTAAACTAATTGAACGGGTAATTGGGCTACCGACTTCAAATTCATTAACATCTTCTGGCCAAGTTTCTTTTAATACTGCAATATCGCTGACTAACCATTTTCCTTTATAGCTTGGGGGAATAGGGTTGATTTGAATTACCTGCCTTTCGGCTGCAGTTTGTATTGGTCGACTTTCATTAAAACCAAACATACCTCCACGCCTAGGAGCCTCGACAATAACATCACCCGAAAAGCCGGCGCCATTAATCACCAACTCTCCAGGCAGATCAGCAATAATCCCATAAGTACGTTCAATCACTCTAAAACGGCGGCCATCGACAATTTCGCTTCCGTCTTTATCTTCACCGATTTGCTTGATTTGTGCCCCTTCAATGGCTGGAGCACTGAGCACTCCACGTTGTAATTCTACTGCAAGATACAATTTTACTTTATAGGTGATTAACTGGCCGACATAAGCATCAGAGGCACTCGTCGATATTCTCATGAATACATTTTCAGCTTTGTCGGCTGTTGTGCCTTGTGGGATCACTTTAAGATTAATCGGGTTTGAGCTCACGCCTTTGATGTTAAATGCGGGAATCGTGATATTACCTACTGATTTAGGTGATAATAATATCTGCCAACGAGTTTCTTTTGTGGTGTCAAAATTAACCATTTTGGTACTGCGACCTACACTGGTTCTGCCGACAATAAAGTTTTTCAGTAATATCGAAGTGTCCAATTCGTTGGCACTGAGATCGTCGTCAGCAGTTACATCGAGTACGAAGTATTCACCAGCAACCACAGGGTTACGGTCTACAGTTGCTTGTACTTGGCTCATTGCAAATACAGGAGCTGCAATAATCAATAGCAATAAGCTAAAAAAAGTTCTAATTACCACTGTTCATTATCCTCACGTGGTTGACTGTTTTGACGACGTTTTTGATATTCAAGTTGCATTTTATTACGGATTAATACTTGGGGATCTTCATTGATAGCGCGAAGAGCCCTTTCCATGTCCGCTGGCAGTGAATCTTGATTCATCTGCGATGCTGATACCATTTCAGCTGGTTTATCTTGCGAATTACCTTCGGAGTTTGCAAGGTCAGAAGCCTTAGCTGCGCTCATCTTCTGTTTATCATCAGTAGGCTGATCTTCATTTTTGCTCGCACTGGCTTGCATGCTAGATTCATTACTTTCAGGTGAGTCTTGCGATTGATCATTTTTGGGTGAACCCTTGTTATCATTAGTCTTTGGTGATGATTGTGGCTCTGAGCTATTTTGTTGTGAGTCATTTTTTTGCTCACCTGACGGCTGATCATTTGATGCTGATTGAGATTGTTTTTCATCTTGCTTTTGATCTTTTTCAGCTGACTTATCGCTATCAGAGGAGCTATCATTACTGTCTTTAGATTGAGTTTCAGCGCGCTGATCTTGGTTTTGCTGACTCGATTGGTCTTGTTGACCTTGCTGGTTTTTTTGTTCACCGGCCTTAGACTTATCCGGTTCTGACTGTGGTGATTTGTCTTTATTAGAAGATTGCTCAGAAGATGAGTTTTGATCATCTTTTGAGTCGGATGAGTCTTGTTGTGATTTATCCGACTCTTGTTCTGATGAGTCTTTTTTCTGTTGTTCGAGCAGTTGTTGAGCTAAGGCTAAATTCTGTTCTGCTTCGATAAAAGGTGATTGCGCGGCAATCGCTTTTTGATAACGAGTAATGGCTTCTGGGTAGTCTTTCAGCTGCATCAATGCATTACCTTGGTTGAATAACCCTTGGGCAGTATTATTTTGTTCAAACTCTGCCAGTGCCTGTTGATAATTACCCGCTTTGTAATGTGCAGAGGCGCGCCATTGAGTGTCTTTAAATGTGTCAGCAGCTTGAGCAAACTCACCTTGCTGAAATGCCGATTCGGCTTGTTGATCTTGGGTTTGCCATAAATCTTGCCACACCGACGCTTGTGCTGGTTGACTGTGAGTTAGGCCAAACGCCATTGCTGCAGACAATAGCAAAACAGGATTAAGCATAACCGTTAATAATCCTTGTCTAAAACTCATTAATATTGGGATGACTAATAACATTGCCAGATATGGCCCGAGATCTTGCCAAGTCTCATCAGCGAGTTCTGTTTCACTCGCTTTGCCGTCTGAGGCTAACCATTGTGTAAGAGTTGAAATATCGCTGCCATCTGTTTGCGCTGGCACTAGGATACCCTGATGTTGCTTTACTAGTTTTTGTAATAAACCATAATCGGTTTTAGCGACAACCACTTCATTACTGTTATCTCGCAATAACTGACCATCAGCTAAACGGATCGGGGCGCCTTGTTTACTGCCAAATGCCATAATGGATAAACGATAACGGTCGTTGACTGCACTGGTTGCTTGATTAAATTGCTGTGCAGAAATACCATCAGTCATCACTATAATGTCGCCACTGACATGGCCACCTTGAGCTAATAGTTTCTCTGCCAGTGATAATGCTGCTGCTAAATTAGATCCTTTGGTTGGCATAATATCAGGTGATAATGTGGGTAATAAATTTAAAATGGTGCTGCTATCACGAGTTAACGGGCTGATAGTGTAAGCGTCACCAGCGTAGGCAATGAGTCCTGTTTCGCCTTCTTTGAGTTCGTTTAGTAAATCGGTAGCTCTAAATTTGGCATAAGATAAGCGATTCGGGCTTAAGTCTGTGGCATACATAGACTGCGACATGTCCATAATGAGCACTCTACCTTGCTCAGTAGCAAATACCGGCAAACTTTGTTTATTCAACGCTGGGCCGGCAAGCGCAATCACTGCAATTATCCAGCAGGCAATCAGTACCCATTTAGGTTGATGAGTTTTCTCCACGGTTTGGGTCACCAGTAACTGACTTAAATGCGGGGAGATATATTGTTTCCATGCTGATTGCTGGCTATGTCTACGCCAAAATAATGCACTTAATATCAATACTGGAATCATGCCCAATAGCCATTCAGGGCGAATGAAATGTATCATTGTTGATCCGCCTCTTTGCTAGACTTGATTTTAGGCCATAACTGATTTGGCCATTGTTGCTGCAAACTGATTAAGAAGCTGATTAGTAATGACATTAATAAAGGCCAATAAAATAATTCACTTTTTGGGCGGTAACTTAATTGATCTCGGCTTACCGGCTCTAACTTGTCTATTTCTTGATAAATGCTGTTTAACTCTTCACTGTTACGAGCTCTAAAATATCGACCTTTAGTGATGCTGGCTAATTTTTTGAGTTGCTCCTCGTCTAAATCCATTGAAGGATTAATTCGCTCTTTACCAAAAATAGTGCGCCGTTCTAATATTTCTGCACCCACGCCGATAGTGTAAATGGTGACATTACGTTTAGCCGCAATTTGGGCAGCGACTTCGGGATCAATATTGCCAGCATTATTAGATCCGTCAGTGAGGAGAATTAGTACACGATTACTTTCATCGACTTTATCAAAACGTTTTACCGCTAAGGCAATCGCTTCACCAATAGCGGTTTGCTTACCTACTAGGCCTATTTGCGCATCATCTAAAAACGTGGCTACAGAGCGGCGATCTAGGGTCAACGGTGCTTGTAAATAGGCATGGTCTGCAAATAATATGAGTCCGAGCCGATCTCCTTTTCGACGCTCAATGAAATCACTTAATACATGCTGAATTAACGTAAATCGATTAACCGTTTGCCCGTTTATCACCATATCTTCAATTTGCATACTGCCCGATAAATCAACTGCCATCATTAAATCACGACCTTTGGCGGGTAATTCAATCGGGTCTCCTAACCATTGTGGCCTTGCTATTGCTAATAGAAGAAAAATCCACATTAACCAATACCGTTTACGACTCACTTTGTGATTGACCGCCCTTGAGTGCGTCATCGTAGTAGCGATGCCTGGTAACTGTAAATGTCCACCGGCACTGTCTATATTAATACGCTTAATCAATAACGGCAGTGGCAGTAAGAGTAATAACCATGGCCAGTAAAATGCTAACATTTGGCCTCCTGATGTGGATTGTTGGATATTAAGGTCGCATCACTAAAAGCATGCTTATTGTTGAGCCAAGCTTGTGCTAACTGGAGTAATTGGACTTTTTCGGCTTGATCTAAGCCGCTCGCTTGGTGACGCTTAACGAGTAATTGTCCTATTTGATGTTGTTGATCTGGCGCGAGACGAGTATCTAACCAATCAAACCAAGGTTGACCATTGAGTTTAGCGAGGTGTTCTCGTGGTAGATAAGTTAATGCGGTACGCTTGAGTAAGCTATTGACTTGTGCTGCAAAGCTATCATCTTCGACATTATAACTTTGTAAAAGTGTTAGGGCTATTTTGCGTGGTGCATGATATTGATGTTGTTTATATAAACGCTTGCCCAACCAAACGGCTAAAATAATCAATACGGCTGCGATTATCCAATATCCTGGCGCAATCGGCATGGTGCTGATCGGGGCGGGTAACGCAATATCGTGCAATTGAGCTAAAGCCGATGCGTTGGCATCAATTGGCATTGGTTGTGATGGTATGTTTGGCGTGGTCATTTAACGTAAAATATCCAATTGGGCACTGAGCGGTTTAGCGGCATCAATTAATTTTGGTTGCACTTTAATCAAATTCATTAAAGCAAAAAATTGTTGTTGCTGCGCTTGTTGATTCGCTAACCAAGCCTCGTAACTTTGCCGAGTTAAGGTCAATTGTTGTTGGCCATCTCGAACGGGTAAGGCAAATTGTTTTGGTAACGCCAAGGTTCCTTGTCTTAATGGATCGGTTACCACAAATGCTCCGATATCACAGTGACGTGATAATTCAGTTAATGGTGCTAAGCATTGTTGGTTAATATGTTGACCGTCGGTAATAATCCAGATTAGAGAACCAGGTTTTGCAATACGTTGTAAACGTTGACAGGCTTTAAACATATGGCCTGGATCAGGTGACAATTGATTAATTTGCTTTAATTGCTGCTGATGAACATCAATTAACCCCGACGTTAATTGCAAAATACCTTGGCGACGACTTCGCGGTTTAAGTTCTAAGTGATTAGTTTCACTGGCGATTAACGCCCCAAGCCTATCGCCATTATTGATTGCATTCCAACCTAATGTGGTCGCTAAATGGGCTATCTGGACAGATTGAAGTAATAATTGCGAGCCAAAATATGAGCTGTGGCTCAAATCTATCAACAGCAGGATAGGACGTTCGCGTTCCTCCACAAATAACTTAGTGTGCGCAACTCCGGTTCGCGCAGTTACTCGCCAGTCAATGGTTCGAACATCATCACCATTTTGGTAATGACGAACTTCAGCAAACTCCATACCGCGGCCTTTTATTTGACTGCTTCGATGACCCGACAAGGCTGCTTTTGCCCGCGACTTATGATCGGGGAGGGCGCGCGACAAGCTCTGGCAAGCAATTAATTCTTGCTCATTTAAGCTCATACCATCACTGTAAAGGGGTAATGAGTAGGTTTGGTTCATCATAATCTAATCATGCTCAATAATAAGTGCACCTATTGCAACATCTACGGTACGGCAACTTGACTCAGAATATGATCAATCACTTGATCTGCCGTAACACCTTCAGCTTGAGCTTGATAGCTGAGTAACAAGCGGTGCCGTAAAACATTGGGCGCAACCGCTTGAATATCTTCTGGCGATACAAAGTCTCGTTCATACAGCCAAGCGCGTGCTCTTGCACAACGTTCTAATGAAATAGTGGCGCGTGGACTGACACCATACTCGAGCCATTTTGCTAAATCTGCGCCATATCTTGCTGGTTGGCGAGTCGCCATAATAATCTCAACGATGTACTTTTCGAGTGGCTCAGCTAAATAAATATCTAATGCCTGATCTCTTGCTGCAAAAACATCTGCTTGCGCAACAGGATCTATCGTTGGTAATTGGTGTGTCTTAGCCTCTTTACGGGACTGGCGTAAGATTTCGCATTCGGTTTCGGCACTGGGGTAATCGAGGTTTAAATGCATTAAAAAACGATCTAACTGTGCCTCAGGTAAGGGGTAGGTACCTTCGTTTTCGAGTGGGTTTTGGGTTGCCATAACTAAAAAAAGTGGCGGCAGAGGATAACTGTGTTTTCCTACAGTAACTTGGCCTTCAGCCATGGCTTCTAATAAAGCAGATTGTACTTTGGCAGGGGCTCGGTTAATTTCATCTGCAAGGATTAAGTTATGGAAAATGGGCCCTGCTTCAAATTCAAATGTACCGGTTTGTTGGCGATAAATATCGGTACCGGTTAAATCGGCAGGCAGCAAATCGGGCGTAAACTGAATACGATGAAACTCACCTTCGACACCGTCGCATAGTGCTTTTACCGCTCGCGTTTTTGCTAAACCTGGTGGACCTTCAACTAATAAATGACCATTTGCGATAAGTGCTATCAGCAAGTTTTCTGTTAATACGGGTTGACCTAAGACAACAGTATCTAAATAGGCGCGGAGTGAGTGAAAACGACTTAACGGCATAGTAGTACTCAATTTATTTAGTTGGCATTGGGTGTATTAAATCCTATGTTATGAATTCTATTGGTTTTTGGCTAGTAGGATTAACACAATTTAACTCTTTATGAAGTAGATAGTTGTAAACGCCTGTTTAAAACCGTTCAATAAAAAGTTAGAATCAGGTCACACTTTGATGGTCTGACCAGATTATCTGGCAACATATAAACTTACCGGCTGAGCCGAGATGAGCTAACAATAATAGAGGGTGACACATGAGTGATAGACAACAAGTAACGAATTCCCGGGGTGAACGCATTGCGATTGTTGCCGGTTTAAGAACACCATTTGCAAAACAAGCAACAGCCTTTCATGGCGTATCTGCGCTAGATATGGGCAAAATGGTGGTAAATGAGTTGCTGTCTCGCTCTGAAATTGATCCTCAATTAATTGAACAACTAGTGTATGGCCAAGTTGTACAAATGCCAGCAGCGCCAAATATAGCCCGTGAAATTGTACTGGGTACCGGAATGAATGTGTCAACTGATGCCTATTCTGTCACTCGAGCTTGTGCAACTAGTTTCCAGTCTGCGGTTAACGTCGCTGAGTCAATTATGACTGGCAACATTGAAATCGGTTTAGCGGGTGGTTCGGATTCTTCTTCTGTGTTACCGATTGGGGTATCAAAAAAGCTGGCACATGCTTTAGTCGACTTAAATAAAGCACGCACTTTTAAGCAGAAATTTGCGATTGCACGCCGTTTAGGCTTGAAAGACTTAATGCCAGTACCGCCTGCGGTTGCTGAATATTCAACGGGTTTGTCTATGGGGCAAACCGCAGAACAAATGGCTAAGACTTACAACATCAGTCGTGCAGATCAAGATGCATTAGCGCATCGTTCACATACATTAGCCACTGAAACCTGGAATTCTGGCGTGCTTCAACAAGAGGTGATGACAGCTCATATTCCACCTTTTAAACAATTTATCGACCGCGATAATAATATTCGTGAAAACTCTGTATTAGAGTCTTACGCCAAATTGCGTCCCGCATTTGATCGCAAGCACGGTACCGTGACTGCCGCCAACAGTACGCCATTAACTGATGGTGCTTCAGCCATTATTTTAATGAGTGAAGGTCGAGCCAAAGCTCTAGGTTATCAGCCAATTGGCTATATCAAAAGTTATGCATTTACCGCTATTGATGTTTGGCAAGATATGTTAATGGGGCCGTCTTATGCCACGCCATTAGCATTAAAACGCGCAGGAATGGAATTAGAAGATTTAACTCTCATTGAAATGCACGAAGCATTTGCGGCGCAAACATTAGCTAACATGCAAATGTTTGCTTCAAAGAAATTTGCTGCAGAGAAGTTAGGTCGTAGTCGCGCCATTGGCGAAATCGACATGAGTAAGTTTAATGTTTTGGGGGGGCTCGTTGGCTTATGGCCATCCTTTTGCGGCAACCGGAACACGTTTGATTACCCAAGTGTGTCGAGAGCTTAAGCGTCGTGGTGGTGGAACGGGATTAGCGACAGCTTGTGCCGCGGGTGGTTTAGGTGTTGCAATGATTTTAGAGGTGGAGTAATGAGCATGGAAAAAACATTTAATTTAGCTCGTCGTGACGATGGTATTGCGATTTTAACAATGGATGTTCCTGGTGAAACCATGAACACCTTAAAAGAACAATTTGGCCCTGAAATTAGTGACATTTTAACCGAAATTAAAGCTGATAATAGCATTAAAGGCTTGGTGGTTATTTCTGGCAAGGCGGATTCATTTGTTGCTGGTGCTGATATCACAATGTTAGCCGCTTGCAAGAGTGAAGCTGATGCCAAAGCATTGTCACAACAAGGTCATGTGGTTTTTTTCTGAGCTTGAAGGCTTATCCATTCCGGTTGTTGCCGCTATCAACGGTGCTTGTTTAGGCGGTGGTTTAGAGTTAGCGCTAGCGTGTCATTTACGTGTATGTAGCGATGATAAAAAAACCATGCTAGGTGTGCCTGAAGTACAACTAGGTCTGCTGCCTGGCGGCGGTGGTACACAGCGTTTACCTCGATTAGTCGGAATTGCAACTGCGTTAGATATGATGCTTACTGGCAAGCAAATTCGTCCTAAACAAGCATTAAAAATGGGTTTAGTGAATGATGTTGTCCCTAACTCTATTTTGCTTGAAACTGCGATTGAGTTAGCAAAAAAAGGCAAACAAGCTGCAAAACCTGTGGTGCAATCTAAAATTAATCAGTTTTTAGAATCATCTTTGTTTACTCGCGATATTATGTTTGATCAAGCTCGTAAACAGGTAATGAAGAAAACTCAGGGTAATTATCCTGCACCTGCCAAAATTATTGATTGTGTTCGCCAAGGTATGAATAAAGGCATGGTGAAAGGGCTTGAGGTTGAAGCGACCCATTTTGCTAATTTGGTGATGTCAAAAGAGTCTGCTGCATTACGTAGCTTGTTCTTTGCCACTACGGAAATGAAAAAAGAAACCGGTGCTGAAGGCGCTGTGCCACGTAAAGTTAAAAAAGTAATGGTATTAGGTGGTGGTTTGATGGGCGGTGGTATTGCCTCTGTTACGACTACTAAAGCTAAAATTCCAGCACGTGTAAAAGACATTTCAGAGCAGGGACTCAGTAACGCACTATCATATGCTTACAAGCTTTTAGATAAAGGCGTAAAACGTCGTCATATGACACCCATCGCGCGTGATAATGTCATGGCATTAATGACAACAACCACTGAATATACCGGTATTAAAGATGCCGATATCGTGGTTGAAGCGGTATTTGAAGACTTAGCGCTTAAACATAAAATGGTTCAGGATGTTGAGCGTGAATGTGGTGAAAACACCATTTTTGCATCGAACACTTCATCTTTACCTATTGGTCAGATTGCTGCAGCGGCAAGCCGTCCTGAAAATGTGATCGGTTTACATTATTTCTCTCCGGTAGAAAAAATGCCCTTAGTTGAAGTGATTGCGCATAAAACCACATCACCCGAAACCATTGCTACTACAGTGGCGTTCGCACGCAAGCAAGGAAAGACACCTATCGTAGTTCAAGATGGTGCTGGTTTTTACGTTAACCGTATTCTAGCCCTGTATATGAACGAAGCGGCACAGTTATTACTTGAAGGTCAGCGTGTTGAGCATCTAGATCGCGCGTTAGTCAAGTTTGGTTTCCCTGTGGGGCCAATGACGTTGCTCGATGAAGTGGGCATTGACGTAGGAGCTAAAATTTCGCCAATTTTAGAAAAAGAGCTCGGCGATCGTTTTAAAGCCCCCGCAGCCTTTGACAAGTTATTAGCCGATGACCGTAAAGGTCGTAAAAATGGCAAAGGTTTCTACCAATACGGGCTTAAAGCTAAAAAAGCCAAATTGGTTGATGAATCAGTTTATAAGGTACTCGATATCGCAATAGCTTCAGATAAAGAAGCAAAAGATGTTGCAGAGCGTTGTACCATTCAAATGCTTAATGAAGCCGTTCGTTGTCTGGAAGAGGGGATTATTGCCTCTTCAAGAGATGGTGACATCGGTGCGATATTCGGTATTGGCTTCCCCCCATTCTTAGGTGGCCCGTTCCGTTATATCGACACCTTAGGTGCAAGCAATTTAGTGGCAACTTTACACGGCTATCAATCACTCTACGGTGACCGTTTCGCACCGTGCGACACTTTAGTCAAAATGGCCAGTGATGGAAGCCAATTTTATAAAAAGTAATAAGGCTGTTTTTATTTAGCGAATAAAAAGTTATCAAGTTGTAAAAAAAGCGGCAATTGTTTGCCGCTTTTTTATTTATTTAAGGCATGCTTTTGCCTGATTTTTAATCAGATAGATGCCTCTTTAGGGTGTAATACTCATTGTTGATGATGATAGCGTAAACTATTATGTGGGTGATATTTCGCCATTAAGCTGTCATAACTTGGATCTGATGGCGTTAATATTATGACTTGCGAGTCAAAGATGAGTCGTAATGATGTGCTGGTAGGGATGAGATTTACTGAGTTATTTAATTTACTGACTTATTTGGAGTTAGCGATAATGCAGTTCAGTTGGTTATTCATGCTTGTTTTATTGAGTATTAGTAGTGGTTTTCTATTTGGTTTTGCAGCTTATAAGCATGGATTAGCAGTAAAGCGGTGGGGATGTGTTGGTTGTATACTAGGGCCACTTACTTACCCATTGTTTAGCACACACAAACGCTTAGCTGATATGAAGGTTTGGCGATATGGCCGTTATAGCATAGAAGGCTAATCTCATTTCAGTTTGTTATATCAAAATTCACATTTCAAATAACAAAAAAGGAGCTTATGCTCCTTTTTTATGGCTGATGGTTAACCATCAGTATTTTAAGAATTACTTCCACCAAGCTCTGGCTTGGATAACTTCAAGGTGATTTAAACCTTCAGGCAATTTTACTTTTTTACGAGCTGGTTTTGCTAAACCAAGTGCTATTTTTAGAGAAGTAAACATAGGGTTCTCCTTAAGCTATTTGAGTGTCTAGGACTTTGATGTATGGAATGCCAGCAGTTTGAGTGTCTAGGACTTTGATGTATGGAATGCCAGCAGTTTGAGTGTCTAGGACTTTGATGTATGGAATGCCAGCAGTTTGGGTGTCTAGGACTTTGATGTATGGAATGCCAGCAGTTTGGGTGTCTAGGACTTTGATGTATGGAATGCCAGCAGTTTGGGTGTCTAGGACTTTGATGTATGGAATACCAGCAGTTTGGGTGTCTAGGACTTTGATGTATGGAATACCAGCAGTTTGGGTGTCAAGGACTTTGATGTATGGAATGCCAGCAGTCTGGGTGTCAAGGACTTTGATGTATGGAATGCCAGCAGTTTGGGTGTCAAGGACTTTGATATATGGAATGCCTGTTATCTGATCCACATTATTCTGAACAGTAGTATTTATTAGTAGAGTTTTAGCTTTTACATTATCTACCGCATTAGGCATAGCAATACTTGCAAAAGTTAACGCAGATAAAACTGCTACTGTAATCATTCCTTTAATCATTTTAATCTCTCTTATATTTAGTAATTCAGGCTCAGGGTTAAATAACAATATTATTTTGACAACTGAACTTGTATTTGCATTTGTTATGCCAAATATAAGAGAGAGTGATTTATTTTTTTATTTGGATTTCGTTGATGGTATCAAACTTAAGTTTATCGGCAGCAAGCATTAGCTCAAAGTCGGCTTCTCTAATAGGTTTGCTGTATATATATCCTTGAATTTCCTCACAATTAAGTGCTTTTAAGATGTTTAATTGAGCCGTTTGTTCTACACCTTCACCTACCACAGTCAGTCCCATATTGTGGGCTATGGTAATAATTGAATCGACCATCTTGAGATCTCGGTCGGATTTATCAATGTCATCGACAAAGGTTTTATCAATTTTTAAGCAGTTAATCGGGAATCTTTTTAGATATGACAAAGAGGAGTAACCGGTACCAAAGTCGTCAAGTGCCAAGCTAACGCCCATTTTTGCTAATTGTTGCATCACCTTAATCGCTTGCTCTGGATTTTTAATCACAGTCCCTTCAGTGATCTCAAGTTCTAAGTGTTTAGCTGGTAATTTTGTGAGTCGTAAAATTGACTCTATTCGTTGTTGCAGATCAGGAAGAGCAAATTGCCTTGACGATAAATTGACAGCGACTCTGCCACTAAACAGGCCTGATTCGAGCCATTTTTGCGCGGCAAAGCAAGCTTTTCTTAGCACCACGTCACCAATTTCAACAATCAAACCATTTTCTTCGGCCAAAGGAATAAATTCATTCGGTCCTATCAAGCCTAATTTAGGATGATTTAATCTTACTAATGCTTCCATACCGGTGAGACGATCTTTCTTCACATCAATTTTAGGTTGGTAATAGACTTCAAATAAATCGTCTTTGAGTGCTTCTCTGATTAAGGTTTCTATTTCAAGTTGACGTAATGCGTTTTGGTTTAATGATTCTGAATAGAACTGATAGCGATTACCACCGCCAGATTTTGCGTGATACATGGCGATGTCTGCTTTACGTAATAATGCTTGCTCGTTTTGCTCATCTTCAGGGTAAAGCACAATACCAATACTAATACCGAGTACGAGTGAATCATTATTAAGAATAAAAGCCGGCTTTAAACAATTAATCACTTGTGTGGCAATGGCGGCGCATGCACCTATATCAGGATGTTGATCGACGAGTAAGGCAAATTCATCTCCTCCAAGGCGGTATAGGCTGGCATGTTTGGGAATGGCTAATTTAATTCTCTCTGCTACACCAATTAATAAATCATCACCAATCTGATGGCCTAAAGAATCGTTAATACGCTTAAAATTATCTAAATCAAGCACCATTAACGTATGATGAATATCTTTTTTTGACTAGGTTACTTAGTGTGACTTGCAAACTAGAACGATTAGGTAAACCGGTAAGTAAGTCATTGTTGGTCAGCTTTCTGAGCTCTTCTTCCTGTTGTTTACGACGTGTTATATCTGAGAAAACACCGACATAATGGCTGGTTTCACCTTGTTCATTGTAGATGGCATCAATGGTTAGCTCCATTAAGAAAAAATTGTCTTTACCTTTACTGGCTTCAATTTCGCCGCTCCAACGACCTTGTTGTTTTAGTAAGTTTCTTATTTGTTCAGAATAGCTCGCTGGATAGCGAGAGAAGTTGAGTATTTCATCGACAAATTTTTCTCTTGTTAATTCACTGAGTTCACAGCAAGCTTCATTTACTTCAACAAATTGATATTTTTCATCAAGAATAAACATCCCCTCAGAGATATTTTCAATAGCTCTTGCGAATAAACGCAATTGCTCTTCTGCTTGTTTTATATTATTAATATCTTTAATCGTGCCAGTCATACGCAAAGGTCGATCTTTTTGATCGCGCTCGACAATTTTTGCTCTATCTAAAATCCATATCCATTGCTGGTTACGTGCTTTGACTCGATATGCTATTTCAAAATGGTCTGTCAGTGCGCTAAAGTGATTACTTACCTTTTTACTGTCCGCTTATTTCCTCAAATTAACGTCGGTGAGGGTGATCACCAATATCAATTAATACTAACAACGCAGCATCGCCGCCCCATTCTTTTGGTGCTTGGTGAAAGGCTTTTACGTTTGGATGTTGTGCTAGCCACATTGGCGTTTGTTGCTTTAAAATTCCCATTCCATAACCGTGCATTACACTGCAACATATTATGCTTTGCTTAACGCATGCTTGAATCAGTGCCGCTAATTCAAGTTTAGCTTCTGCTTGTCGCATTCCATGTAAATCTAACAATAGGTCGGGTGAATAGTCCCCGCGTCTTAAACGTTTCAATTCATGTTTATCTGTGTTGGAATTAATCCAGCGCATAGGTCCATCGACCGGCATAAGCGGCTGATATATGTCCGAAAAATAACTATCAGCATGAATCTGACGTTCTTTGGTTTCGAACTGTTGTTTGGCTTTGACTGGCTGTTTAAAGTGGTGAGTATCTTGCCGTAGCGGTTTGATATCTGCGATTAATGCACTAAACAGCGATGAGTCTGCATAATTATCGTGTTTCATAAGCGTATTGTATTGAATTCTAGGTCATCTTAATAGACATCAGTTACAATAGCGCAGAACAATTTTTAAGGAGTGTGTTTTGGATAAGATCTTTGTAGATGAAGCTGTCACTGAGTTAAGTACCATCGCTGATATGTTACGTTGGGCTGTTAGCCGTTTTAATGATGCCAATATTTATTATGGCCACGGAACGGATAATGCTTGGGATGAAGCGATTGCATTGGTTTTTCATGCTCTACACTTACCTGAAGAAATCGGCCAGCAAGTTATTTTAAGTAATTTAACCAGTAGCGAAAAACACAAAATCGTTGAGTTGATCATTCGTCGAGTTCGTGAGCGTTTACCTGTACCGTATTTAACCAATAAAGCCAATTTTGCCGGGCTTGAATTTTATGTTGATGAACGCGTGCTTGTTCCGCGTTCACCGATTGCTGAAATGATTAATAATCAATTTAGCCCTTGGTTATACAACAAGCCAGTTAATCGCATTATGGATTTATGTACTGGTAGTGCTTGTATTGCCATTGCTTGTGCTTATGCATTTGAAGATGCAGAAGTGGACGCATTAGACATTAGTGAAGATGCGCTTGAAGTTGCTCAGATTAATATTGAGTCATTGGGCGTGTTAGATCGTGTTTTCCCTATGCAATCTGATTTATTCTCGGCTATTTCTAAAGGCCCGCATTACGACTTAATTGTTTCTAACCCGCCATATGTAGATGCCCAAGATATTGGTGACATGCCAGAAGAGTATCATCACGAACCTGCGATTGGATTAGCGTCTGGTAATGACGGCTTAGATTTAACCAAGCGTATCTTAGCTAATGCAGCAGATTATCTTACCGAAACCGGTTTACTGGTCGTTGAAGTAGGTAATTCAATGGTGCATTTGATTGAGCAGTATCCGGATATGCCGTTTACTTGGGTTGATTTTGAATTTGGCGGTGATGGTGTGTTTGTATTGACCCGTGATCAGCTAGTTGAAAATGAATCACTTTTCGCCATCTATAAAGATAGTGAATAATAGGCAGGTACAGCAAACGCATTACTGTAAATTTAAATAGAGGTAGTTAACGCTCATGTCAGGAAATAGTATCGGTCAAAATTTTGTGGTGACAACTTTTGGTGAAAGCCATGGTGTCGCGTTAGGTTGTATTATTGACGGCTGTCCGCCAGGACTTGAGTTAACAGTTGAAGATATGCAGCATGATTTAGATCGCCGTCGTCCTGGCACGTCTCGATATACTACTGCTCGTCGGGAAGCTGATGAAGTGAGAATTTTGTCAGGTGTGTTTGAAGGCAAAACCACTGGCACCTCTATTGGTTTATTGATTGAAAATACCGATCAACGCAGCCAAGATTACTCCGATATTAAAGACACCTTCCGTCCCGGTCATGCTGATTATACTTATCAGCAAAAGTACGGCATGCGTGATTACCGTGGCGGTGGCCGTTCGTCTGCGCGTGAAACCGCAATGCGTGTTGCCGCGGGGTGCCGTAGCTAAAAAATATCTCAAGCAAGTTCATGGCATTGAAATTTATGGCTACCTTGCTCAATTAGGACCTATTTGTGCTGAGACTATCGATTTAGCTCAAATTGAACAAAATGCATTTTTCTTTCCTGATGCCGCTAAATTAGAAGCATTAGATGAGTATATGCGTGGCTTGCGCAAATCCGGCGACTCAATTGGTGCCAAAGTTACCGTTGTCGCGACTGGCGTACCAGTGGGTTTAGGCGAACCAGTATTTGACCGTCTCGATGCCGACATTGCCCATGCATTAATGGGCATTAATGCGGTTAAAGGTGTTGAAATTGGTGATGGCTTCGGGGTTGTTACTCAAAAAGGTTCCGAAGGTCGCGACTTAATGTCTCCACAAGGTTTTGCCTCTAATCATGCTGGTGGCGTTTTGGGTGGAATTTCATCTGGTCAGCCAGTCGTTGCCCATATTGCGTTAAAACCCACCTCAAGCATTAGCGTGCCAGGCCAAAGCATTACAGTGCAGGGCGAGAGTATTGAGATGATCACCAAAGGTCGCCATGATCCTTGTGTGGGCATTCGTGCAGTTCCTATTGCTGAAGCGATGCTAGCCATTGTTTTAATGGATCATTTATTAAGACATCG